>JBBAEY010000004.1:0-57387 GCA_041655755.1 Tissierellaceae bacterium | reverse complement strand
GTAGAGCTGACCTTCGGCTCCAATGTTAGCGAAGCCATTTTTAAAGGCGACGGCAACTGAAAGTCCAGTAAATATTAATTGGGTGGAGGTAGCCAAGGTATTGGCTATATTGTCCGGGGTACTGAAGGCCCCCTTTAACAACGAAGCATAGGCAACTATGGGATTATCTCCATTTATCAATATTAGAATGCCTCCTACTAACAGAGATAAGATAAAAGCCAGCAAGGAAACAAATATACCAACTTGTCTTTGCCTCATATCAATTTCCCCCTTTCCCAATAAATTCTTCCTGCACCTTTGCTCCTGTCATGTATAAGCCTACTTCCCTATGACTTACTTCCTTGGGATTTAAAATTGCTACTATCCTTCCCTCAAACATAACTGCGATCCTGTCACTTAATAGAAATACCTCATCTAAATCTGTGGATATAAGTAATATAGCAACGCCTTCATTCCTTTTATTCATTAATTGAGTGTGAATAAAGCGGGAGGACCCGATGTCCACTCCCCTAGTAGGCTGAGCAATAATCAGTATCTTGTTGGGCTGTTCTAATTCCCTGCCAACTACGATTTTTTGTTGATTGCCGCCTGATAGACTTTGGGCACTCATGTATTGGGAGGAAGTCTTTATATGGTACTTGTCAATGGTCTCTTCAACCTTACTGTTTATTAGGGGGAAGTTCATAAATATACCCTTCCTATACTTGCCCTTACTATGATAACCGCCAATGATATTTTCACCCACAGTGGCATTTACACTGAGGCCGGTTTTTATTCTATCTTCTGGTACAAAGGAACAATAGGCTCGCCTATCCCTTATACTCTTATCTGCAATATTAACTCCTTCTGCATTTATGGTGCCTGAAGCAATCTCACGAAATCCTAGTATGGACTCAACTAACTCCGTCTGTCCACTTCCTTCTACTCCAGCAATAGTCAAGATTTCTCCCTCATTCACTCTTAGGGATATCTTCTTCAGCTTTTCTAGCCTATCCTCCCCTATTACGCTTAGGTTATCTATCTCTAGTAGGGGTTTTGACCCTTCCTTATCTAGTCGCTCCAAATATGGTTTACCCATATTTTCGCCCATCATCCTGCTCGCTATTTCATCTGCTGATGTCTCCTTGGTGACCAAAGTACCCTTAGTTTTACCCTTGCTGAGTATGGTAATATTATCTGATACTGCCATGACCTCATTTAATTTGTGGGTAATCATTATTATTGTCTTGCCTTGGGCCCTCATCTTTTTAAAGGTCTCAAATAATTCCTCACATTCCATAGGGGTAAGAACGGCTGTAGGCTCATCTAGAATTAGAATATCTGCCCCCTTGCTCAAGGATTTCAATATTTCGACCCTTTGCAGTAACCCTATTGATAGGCTTGAAACCTTCTTTCTTGCCTCCACCTTCAAGCCAAATTGCTTTGATATTTCTTCGACAAACCCTATCATCTTATCTTTGTCAATCAATCCCCTTTTATCGACGGGTTCATTGCCCAAACATATATTTTCTGCCACTGTAAAGTCCTCAATTAGCTTGAAATGTTGGTGAACCATGCCAATTCCCAATTCTATTGCCTTCCTAGGGCTTGAGATTACAACTTCTTTTCCACCTATTGATATCTTCCCAAAGTCCGGTTGCACCAGACCGTAAAGTATATTCATGAGGGTAGTTTTACCAGCACCGTTTTCACCAACTATTGCGTGTATTTCACCTTTTCTAACCTTTAAATTAACTTGGTCATTTGCACGAACATTGCCATAATATTTGCATATATTTTCCATATCAACGATATAATTGTTAGTCATCTTGAATCCTCCAAATCTACAATTAATAAATAGTAGGGATTAGCCTCAAATTTAGGCTGAAATTGGTAAAAATTTAAGACCGTAAGCTGAAAATACGAATATTTCCAGCTCTTAGTCTTACTTGGATATGTAATCCAAAACTAGTCCGCCTCGTGGACGGTTATGGTATTATTTATTATCCCTTCCTTGGCATTATCCAATGCATCTAATACGTCTTTTGGGATAAATGATTCCATATAGTCATTGAAATACATCTCTACCCAGCCTTTTTCCAAACCTTCACGTTGATTTTTAGCTATTTCAGCTTGCTTTAATGACAAATCTACTACGTCATAGAAGGATATAGCTACATTCTTAAGCATACTTCCCATTACATTTTCAGGTGCCTGGAATGATTTATCGGTGTCAACTCCTATACAGTAAATTCCCTTTTCCTTTGCAAGTGCTATGACCCCGTCACCTGATGTAGATGCTGCTGCATATATAATATCTGCTCCTTGGTCATATAGGGATGTTGCCAGTTCTTTTCCCTTGGCAGGGTCGTTGAAGTCTCCTACATAAAGGGATTTGACTGCTATATCAGGATCTATTGAGTGTACTCCCTCTTCAAAGCCTACCTTGAAATTATTTATAGTCTTAGTATCTATGGCTCCTACAAAGCCTAGTACCTTTTTATCATTGATTCCTTCAATATCAGTATCAGTCGTCATCATTGCTGCCAATATACCCGCTAAGTATGAGCCCTCATGCTCCCTATAGGATACTGATATTATATTGTCCAAGTCATAGGGTGATGTACCGTCAGCGTAAACAAATTTTACATTGGGATTGTCACCTGCTATTTCCTCGAGATAGTTGTCGAATTGGTAGCCTGGGTTTACGAATACAATATCAAAGTTACTAGCTGCCGTTTTTAGAAGATCATAGTAAAGTGATGGGTCATTCTTTCCCTCTAGAACCTTGTACTCGATGCCAAAGTCTTTTTTTGCAAGTTCCAAACCTTCATTCCCCATATCAAAGATGCCATTATCTCCCAAGCTGCCCGAAGCAACCATTGCTACTCTGAGGACATCTGTACCGCCCGCAGGCTTGTCCCCATTGTCCCCACTACTGTTACCTGTGTTTGTACATGCTGCCAAATTAATGATCATAGCTAGACTTAATAATACTATTAATATCTTAGCAATTTTACGCACTGCACTCTCTCCTTTCAAATTGTCTCTTTCTACACTGCCAAATGGAACACAAGTAAGTTCTTTTCTACCACCTCCCATTTATTGGATTGCTATGGTTCTACTACTACCAACTCTATTTTATTTTTCTCGAATATTTCTAAGTACTCCCTATCGGGCAGCCTGTCTGTAATTACCACATCAAGGTCTTCAATTTCTATGGACCTAAAGGGTCTGTCCCTTGAAAATTTTGTATGATCTACTAGTATAACGACCTTCTTAGACTGTTCAACCATTGTTCTCTTTATAAGTGCACTTTCCTCAGTATATTCTGATATACCTCCACCTAAGGAAAATCCAGCAGCACTTATAAATGCCGTATTGAAATTCATGGATTTATAAAAATTGATTGCTCCCTCTCCATAGGTATACATATGCTGGTAATTTATTTTGCCACCTGCCAGATAAACTACTAAACCGCTATCGCCAAGGTTCATAGAAGTATATATGGAAGTAGTAACCACCGTTGCATTTTTACCAGACAGGTGCTTTGCAAAGTGGCCTATGGTTGTACCTGTTCCTATACAAATGGTATCCCCATCATTTACATATTGGATGGCCTTTAATCCTATTGCCTTTTTTTCTATAGACAGGGTTTGGTTTCTAATGGGTAGGGCTTGTTCAATCAGTATCCCCTTATTTAGAGATACCCCCCCAAAAAATCTGCTGACTAGGCCCGATTGTTCCAATTTGCTAACATCTCTTCTTGCAGTCATTTCGCTAATATTTAAACCTTCGGCGATTTCCTTGATAGTGGCCTGACCGCCTCTTTCATCTAACAATTCTAAAATCATATTTCCTCTCAACTTGCAGCCCCCTTATCAAAATCATATATATTAGTGTGGTTAGTTTTTAGACAATTCTGTTTTGTTCTAATCTGTTACTTTACCTTATTATAACACTTTTATCTTCTTTGTCAATTGAATTTATAAGAAAATATAAGATTATTTTCCTACAAAAAAAAGAACCTTGTAAAATACAGGTTCTTTTGGTCTAACAAGAAGGCAGAAGATTTTTTTCATCTAGAGCAAGTTTAGAGAAGCTAATGGCTAATTGTTGCCAGACCTATAAAATCTATGAAGCATGGTAACTAGCTGTTCCCTCGTAACTGTCCCCTTTGGATTAGTCCCATCTGTTATCTTTTTCTCAACTGCCCATTTCCAAGCCTCCTCGGCCCAATCCGATAGGGTATCCTCATTGTCCCCTTGCTTTTCTTTGACCCCTACAAAAAATTCTAGTGACCTTGACCCCGTTAGTTTGTTCAGGTCTAAATATCCACCATAACCATCCAATCGTCCCTTGTCGGTGTATTGCCACAAGTCGCATGGGTAGACGGGTTTTATATTATGGATTAGACCGCTGTTGGGCCCATATCTAGGTATCCATATAAAATCAAATTTTGATAAGTCTAGGTTAAAATCCTTGTAGACATGGTGTCCAATATAGACACCAATCTTTTCCCTGCTTAAGGACCTCAGCTTATCTACATAGGCATTTATTCCTAATCTCATATTTGCCATTGACTTTTCTTCCACATCTAAGGCATAAAAAGCTGGTTCTAATTCCTTGGAGCGATTATAAAAATATACTGCTTCAGCCTCCATGTCTCTTTCATCCACACCTCTTACCCAAGCATATACTCCAAAAGGTATATTATACTTTTTCATTTGGGCAATATGTTCCCTATAATACCTATCCACTAGTTTCGAACCGTACTGAACTCTAATTATGGCCATCTTTAGTTGACTACATAGTTTTTTATAATCTATTTTATTTGGTTCCTGATGATGAGATATATCTATAATCATAGCCTCCCCTCCTCTTATTAGTGTATTTAATCTTAAGATATTTTATATTTGAATTCATTACTATTATTCGAATAAATGTATCCAAATATAATTTTAGGGACTATGTTTAGTCTTTAAAATCAGGCTAGATAATCTTATAGTCTATAAAAAAATAAAAAAAGAACCTTGTAAAATACAAGGTTCTTTTTCTTTATGCACCTTCAGGGATTCGAACCCTGGGCCCACTGATTAAGAGTCAGTTGCTCTGCCGACTGAGCTAAAGGTGCAAATTCAATCAACATTTAATATTATACTCCTAATCTTATAATTTGTCCATACTTATTTTTTAAAATTATAAAAGCTAAATAAGGTTTAATTGCCCTATTTAGCTAAGTGTTATTTATAGTCTTTTCTAAGGAAAAACAAGGCTATGGTTCCAGGGCCCGAATGGGCTCCAATAGCTGCCCCTATGCTATTGATAAGAAAAGTCTCCGCCCCAAATTTCTCTCTTATCTGCTCCTTAAGTTTCAAAGCTCCCTCGAGATTGTCTCCATGAGTGATGCAAATCATCTGGCCTTTAAGGTCGGCATCTCTAGCTCTTTCTTCCATAAGATCTATCATTGCCTTAAATACCTTATTCTTTCCACGAACCTTTTCTATGGGAATTAGTTTCCCATCCTCAACATCTAATATTGGCTTTATATTTAACAATCCACCTAAGAAAGCCTGTGTTCTGCTCACCCTACCGCCCCTAAATAAGTATTCAATATCGTCGACGGTAAATATCGATTCCATGTTATCCTTATAAAATTCTATAGCTTTTAATATTTCCTCTTTAGATTTTCCTTCCCTAGCCAACTTGGCTGCAAAATAAACTATGAGTCCAAATCCACCTGACGCTGCCTTTGTATCAACTATCTCTAGCTTAAAGTTTGGATAATCTTCTAAAATTTGCTCCCTTACAAATACAGACGTTTGATATGTACCTGATAAGCCAGATGAAAAAGCTATATATATTACATCCTGGTCTTTTTTTGCATACTCATGGAATTTATCACTAAAAATATTGGGCGGTATCTGGGCTGTCTTGTATATTTGACCTTCTCTCATACCGTCATATACCTCTTGAGGCATAATAGTTTCACCATCAAAATATTCCTTATCATCTTTTATGACTACGATTGGTACTATATCAATCTTATATTCCTCTAATACATCTTTTGGCAGATCGCATGCGCTATCACTTAATATTTTTACTCCCATATCAATCCCTCCCTTTTCTCTTATATTATACACTATTATCCTGATATAATTAATATTTATTAGAAATTTATAGCATATTTCTTTATTCCATAAATAAATATTATTAAGAGGAGTTGAGGTGTATGAAATTGTTTTTTGTTAAGAAAAAAACCTTGTATTGGTTGGCTGCCATCATACTGGCTGTTCTTGTCTTTACTATTGCTTACTTTATTCTAATCTAAAATAAAAAATAGTAGGTATGCCTACTATTTTTTATACAATCTACTCGGTATAGTAAAAACTAATTAATTTATCCAGTTCTTGACTTAATTTTAACACTTTTTCTTTGTCCACTTCTGCTATCATTATTTCATTCAATTCCTCTTGCTTTCTCCTAATGCCCTCTTTTAAGATCATTACCTTCTTATTATCCCCCATGATTCTTCCCCTCTGTATTGTTATATTTTGTTAATTTACCACTTTAACATATTATACCCCAATATATAATTAAAAAACACTTTTAATTAAACACGACAAAAAAAATTATATCATTTTTTCTTTAAAATAAAAACAATTATTTTTGGAATCTTTCGACAAGTTTTTCCTTTAATTTCAAAAATATATTGTATAATGATAGTAGATAAATTTTTTGGAGGGATAAAATGAGTAAGGTAATAGACAGATTTTTAAAATATGTTAGCTATGACACTTGTTCTGACGAGAGTTCTACCTCAGTTCCCAGCACTCCGGGGCAAATGGAGTTTGCCAAGTTTCTGGCAGAGGAACTGGAAGCTATTGGCCTATCTAATGTGACCTTGGATCATAATGGCTATATAATGGCAACTCTACCAGCAAATACAGACTTATCAGTGCCAACTATAGGTTTTATTGCACATATGGATACCAGTCCCGACATGTCCGGTAAAAATGTTAATCCGCGAATTGTATCTAATTACGATGGACAGGATATTATATTAAACCCCGACTTAGATATTCTCATGGAGGTCAAGGATTTCCCTGAATTGAAGGACTATATTGGAAAGGATTTAATCGTCACCGATGGCACTACGCTCCTGGGGGCTGACAACAAGGCGGGAATAGCTGAGATTGTAACAGCCATGGAATATTTAATTGAAAATCCCCACATTCCCCATGGGACTGTAAAGCTTGGCTTTACCCCTGATGAGGAAATTGGCAGGGGTGCAGACCACTTTGATGTGGATAAATTTGCTGCTGATTTTGCCTATACTGTAGATGGGGGACCTATTGGAGAACTTGAATACGAGAATTTTAATGCTGCCACTGCCAAGATCCATATTCAAGGCAGAAATGTACATCCCGGCACTGCCAAGGACAAGATGATTAACTCCATCTTAGTTGCCAGCGAATTAAATAATTTGCTTCCTGTAAATGAAAGACCTGAATATACGGAAGGCTATGAAGGGTTTTATCATTTGATTAGCTTTAATGGCAGCGTGGAA
This sequence comes from Tissierellaceae bacterium, assembly GCA_041655755.1. Classification (GTDB taxonomy): domain Bacteria; phylum Bacillota; class Clostridia; order Tissierellales; family Tissierellaceae; genus JAAYFT01. The sequence continues at coordinate 49,838 of JBBAEY010000004.1, read as the reverse complement.
AAAACGGAATTTGCCTATATTATTAGGGATCATTCTATGGAAAAATTTAATTCTAAAAAGGAGACCCTAGAAAAGGCTGTAGACTTCATAAACCACAAGTACGGCAATATTGTGTCCCTGGATATAGTGGATTCCTATTATAATATGAGGGAAAAAATAGAGCCTGTGATGCATGTAATAGACCTTGCAAGACAGTCTATGGAAGACTTGGGTATTAGTCCACTGATCAAGCCTATCAGAGGAGGCACAGATGGTGCTAGATTGTCCTATATGGGACTACCATGCCCTAATCTATTTACTGGCGGTCTCAATTTCCACGGTAAGTTTGAGTATATACCCACATTTGCCATGGACAAGGCTGTAGAAACAATACTAAAAATCATCGAATTGGCACAGAAATAATCAAAAAATCAGTAGCTAAGTCTACTGATTTTTTATATCCATTTGCTTTTATTATCCGCTACATACTTCTCCATCTTGCTGATATATGCCCTATTAATCTCCCTTATTATGGGATTATTTACTGAATTAATCTCTATATGATCTATGGAGGTTATGGGAAGTACATTTACGGATGTACCTGTCATAAAGGCTCCATTTAATTTTTCAAGGTCTTCCTGGTGTATGGTTTCTTCTACTATTTTCAGTCCTAGACTGTTGCATACGTCAAATATATGCCCCCTAGTTATGCCAATTAAAACTTCACTTGCTGGGGCAGTATAGAGACTTTGACCCTTGAGGAAAAACATATTGGAACGACTACCCTCGGGTATATAACCCTCTTCGTTGACCAAGAGCACCTCAAATGCCTTGTTCTCTTCCATTGCTCTTGCTACACCTTCCTTAAATGAAGCGAATTGCACTTTTGCATTGGGATTATCCCTCTGATAGCTGTATAGGCTGGTGTGTATTCCATTTTCATAGTAATCCTTTGGCGGGTAGAAGGTCTCCGAATTATATACTAGAAAGACCTTGCCCGTGCCTTCCAGTTCAGCAGACAGAAGTTTTATATTCTCGCCCTTTATCTGATTTTTCAGTATCAGGCTCCTGATGTCTTCCCTTATTTCCCCCTCATTTCTGCCTAGGTCATAATCTATCAGATTTGCAGTATTGTACATTCTTTCCAAATGCTCCTCTAAGAAAAGGGGCACTCCATTTATAACTCTTATTACCTCATAGATTGGCGGCTTTTCAATCATTGTAAATATTTCCCTATCCTTTGTAGACCTGACTTGTCCGTTTACCATATAGTATTCATTTAACGCCTCGGTTTTCATTTTTTTCCCCCTTATCTTTCTAGTTCCTTCAGTTGGTTCACCACCATATCCTTCTTTATCCTCACCAATTTCAAGCTGTCCTCGCCCAGGGATTTCTCCATATCCTTGACGGCAAGATTTATCTTGTCTAGTATCTTAATTTTACTATCATCCTCTTTTAATTTCAATCTAATACTGTTGATATTTTCATCTGCACTTTCCAAAGGTTCTGTAGCTGCCTCTCCTTGGCCATCTAAAAACTTGCCATAGCTTGAATAAATCTTATATCTCAATTCATTGATTTCTCCAGAAATATCGTCCTTAAATACATCAAAAAAGGGTCCCAGATTCAATAGGCAAATACCTCCGTCCTGGTAGATGTCTATTATATCTTTATCTTCAATAGACTTGGTAAATACATTTAGGTTGGCCCTAAATTGCTCCAATTTCTCCGGGCTTATGGCCTTTTTCTCGTGGTCGGTTTCATAGGCATTCCAATTTTCATGCACTCCTTTTAAACCGTTATTTATTTCTGTCCAGTTTTTTTGCAGCTCTCCCTTTCTCTTATCCTCATTGGACTTTTCCTCCGTTTGCTCTCCCTGACTTTCTTCTTGGCCTTCCTCTTCTCCTCCTTGGGTCCCTCGAGATTCCTCATCGCCTTTCTTGTTTTTTTTCTTATCCTCTTCAGAAACATCATTTGTACTTTCCTGTTTTTCCTCATCTTCCTGCCCTTCTTCTTCTATGGGTGCCTCTTCCATATAGGTCATATCTTCCAGTTTCTCTACCATCTCCACCTTGCTGAGTATTTCCTGAATTCCCTTACCTATTTCTGTTAGTGAAGCAGGGGCCAAGTCTTTTTTCTCAAATTTTTCCTTGTCTTTATCCTCCTTGCAAGCTACTAGCATAGTCGCCAATATTAAAAATAAAAGGATATACTTCTTTCTTTTCAAAATAACCACCTCTGGATTATTGTTTCCAGACTAGGCTTTATTATTATAAAATCGGGGAAAGTAGCCTTGAAACTGACTCCTTAATCCTCACAATCTTGCTCCTTTTCTCATGCTCATCTATGGTTATTTCCTTACAGTGCTGTAGGTCTTCTATAAACTTGTCTGTCAACTTTAAATTGGTCTTCTCATCATATATAAAGGCGTTTACTTCAAAGTTTAGTTTAAAACTTCTAATATCTAAATTTGCTGTACCTACGGAAGAAACGAAATCGTCCATTATCACTGCTTTTGAGTGGAGGAATCCCTTTTCATAGGTGTAAAATCTCACTCCTGACCTAAGCAGCTCTCCTATATAGCTCATACTAGCCCAGTAAACAAAAGGATGGTCTGGCTTACAGGGTATCATAACCCTGACATCTAGTCTAGATAGGCCTGCCAATCTCAAGGCCTCAAATATACTGTCATCTGGTATAAAATATGGGGTCTGTATATAGATCTTTTCTCTAGCATTGGAAATCATTTTTAGATAGCCATTTTTGATACTAGGCCATTTGGAGTCTGGTCCTGAGGAAACTATTTGTACTCCAATACTTCCCAGCTCGTCTTCACTGGCTAGGTAGGTCTGGCATCTAGTTATTTCCCTTCCTGTAGCAAATCTCCAATCTAGGAAAAACCTCCACTGCAAGGACGATATGGCTGAGCCCCTCAATTTTATGTGTGTATCCCTCCAATATCCAAACTTCTTCGACAAGCCAATATACTCATCCCCCACGTTAAAACCTCCTACAAAGCCTTCCTTTCCATCTACTATACAGATTTTTCTATGGTTTCTGTAGTTGATTCTAAGACTGATGAATGGAATTACTGCAGGAAAAAAGATAGCTACTTCTCCCCCTGCATCCTTTAATTTCTTCATTGATTTTTGGGAAAATCTTCTTCCCCCCATTCCATCTAATAAAAGTTTTACCTCTACTCCTTCCTCAGCCTTGATACATAGCTCGTCTATTATCCTTTCCCCTAAATCATCAGACTTAAATATATAGTATTGAAGGTGTATATAAAACCTTGCCCTTCTTATACTGTCGATGAGGGCATCGAATTTTTCACTTCCTTCAAAATACAATTCTATATGGTTATCTTGAGTAAAGAAGGATTCTGCACTTATTAGATTCATGACTATTAAATCTTCGTATTTTAAATAGTTGGGATCCTTGTACCTATACAGGTCTTTTTTCATTTGCTCTTCCTGTGTAATGGCCATATCCCTAAAACAATAATCCTCTTCCTCTTTTATTTTAAACATCCTATTTTTACTAAGGTCTTGACCTATAAACAAGTATAGTATAAATCCGATACCGGGCAAAAATGTCAATACCATTAGCCAAAGCCAGGTGCTAGTAGGATTTCTCCTTTCAAAAAATATCAAAAGTACGGCAAATATAATATTTATCCAAAGAATATTTCTAAATATCCAACCATAGGATTGAAACAAAGCATCCATGTTTTCCCCCTAATTGATTTATTTTTTGGCCTTGTATCTCTTTGTGCTGTCTAGGATTCTTTTTCGTATCCTGAAGGTATTTGGCGTTATCTCTATTAGTTCGTCTTCTTCTATGAATTCCAAGGCCTCTTCCAAGGACATAGTCCTGGGTGATGAAAGTCTAAGGGCCTCATCCGAGCCAGCAGCCCTGATATTTGTTTGCTGTTTTTTCCTGCATATATTTACATCTATATCTAGGCCCTTGGGATTAGAGCCTATGACCATTCCCCTGTACACAGGTACACCCGGGCCTACAAATAATATACCCCTTTCTTGAGCAGAATAGAGTCCATAGGCAGTAGATTCCCCTGTTTCAAAGGAAATTAGAGAGCCTACCTTTCTCTTTGCTATCTCTCCCCTATAGGGTGCATAACCATCAAAAACTGAATTGAGGATACCATTTCCCTTGGTGTCCGTCATAAACTCCTGTCTATAGCCTATAAGCCCCCTGGCAGGTATGGAGAATTCCAGTCTTCCATAGCCGCCATTGGACTCGGTCATACTGGTTAATTCTCCCTTTCTCTGACCTAGCTTTTCTATGATAGCTCCTACAAATTCATTGGATACATCTATGGTGACCTTTTCCATTGGTTCTAATCTCTTTCCATTTTCCTCTTTAAATAAGACTTCTGGCTTTGATACCTGGAACTCATAGCTTTCCCTTCTCATATTTTCTATGAGTACTGATAGGTGGAGTTCCCCCCTACCCGATACCTTAAAGGCGTCTGTGGACTCCGTTTCCTCCACTCTAAGGCTGACATCTGTTTGCAGCTCCTTAAATAGTCTATTCCTGATTTGCCTAGAGGTTACATACTTGCCATCATTTCCTGCAAAAGGACTGTCGTTTACTGAAAATGTCATGGCAATAGTAGGTTCTGAAATCTTGACAAAGGGCAGAGCCTCTGGATGGTCCATATGGCATATGGTGTCGCCTATATGGATATTCTCCACACCTGTCACAGCTACAATGCTCCCTACCCTTGCTGATTCTACCTCTATCCTATTTAGACCCTCAAATTCATAGAGTTTGGATATCTTTACTTTTTCTTCTTTTCCCTTTTCTACTGCGTTGACTATGAGGGCCTCTTGTCCCGCAATTATTTGCCCTCTTTCTACTCTTCCTATTCCTATTCTCCCAATATATTCATTGTAGTCTATGGTGGATATAAGGACCTGTAAGGGTCCATCTAAATCTCCCTGGGGAGCTGGTATGTTTTCTACTATTGTCCTGAATAGGGGATCCATACTCTCACCCTGCCTATTAAAGTCCAGCGTTGCTGTGCCCTTCTTGGCCGAGGCGTAAACAAAGGGGCAGTCTAAATTCTTCTCACTGGCTCCTAATTCTATAAACAGGTCCAGGACCTCATCTATTACTTCATTAGGCCTTGCCTCCGGCCTATCTATCTTGTTGATACATACTATTACCGGTAAATCCAATTCAAAGGACTTTTTTAGAACAAACTTTGTTTGGGGCATGGGGCCTTCAAAGGCATCTACTACTAGTACTACCCCAGATGCCATCTTTAGAACTCTTTCTACTTCTCCTCCAAAATCTGCGTGGCCGGGAGTATCAATTATGTTTATTTTTGTACCATTGTAGTTGACTGCCGTATTTTTAGCCAATATGGTAATGCCTCTCTCCCTTTCTATGTCGTTGGAGTCCATTACCCTGTCCTCTACCAACTGATTGGCCCTAAATACTCCTGATTGTTTTAGCATACTGTCTACTAGGGTAGTCTTTCCGTGGTCGACGTGGGCTATTATTGCTATGTTCCTTATATCTTCTCTTGTGATTTTCATATATACTTCCTTTCCTAAGCTACTATATTTAGTTTTAACAGAATTTATTTTACCATACTTACCTTATAATTCAAAACAAATTTACATTATTAAAGCCTCGAATTAATCGAGGCCTTACCCTAATTTATATGCTTTACTGCTGTCACCTTATTTTCCTGGATATAAAACTCATCTGAAAGCCCATATACTATGACTAGTCCCCTGCCATTACAATCTAGAATTGTAGGGTCATAGGAGCCTAGATCGTAATCAATGCCTTGTCCTTCGTCTTCCACTTGAATAGTAAGCTTATCCCCCTTTACTTCCAGAGATAATTTAACGTGTTTTGATATCGTACAATTGTTGCCATGTAGTACCCCGTTGATTATGAGTTCATTTAGTATTAGCCTTATGTCAAACATGGTATCAGTGCTTTTTACAAAACTCCTTATCTTCAGTAAGACATCGTCTATGAAGTTTTTAATTAGGTCTATATCGGAACATACTATACCATAGTATCTAAATTCCAATTGAATCACATCCATTAACTTATGTATTTACTATAATTTTACCCATATTATTTGTATTCTAACCTTTGCTGATAGATTATATATTTTTTTATTTCAATTAAGTGGTTTATTCTTCTATCTTAATGGGTATCATCTATATAATTCATAGTGAAAGGAGAATGTAAATGGATAAGTGGGTATGTAATCCATGTGGTTATGTTTATGATCCAGCCGAAGGGGATCCAGACAATGGAGTAGAACCAGGCACAGCATTTGAAAATTTACCTGAGGATTGGGTTTGCCCAATGTGTGGTGCTGGGAAAGAAGATTTTTCAAAAGAAGAGTAATATCTTTCCATATTTATTTAAGACCAGTGAATACTGGTCTTAATTTGTTTTCCTATCCTGTGAAAGTATGTCTTCCAATAGGGTCCAAACCTTCTCCTTATTTGTCTTGTCCGTTGACGAATATGGAATTATAAGTCCAGAATCTTCCACGCCTAATTTTTTCCTTATGATAGATATGTTTTTTTGCCGACTTCCCTTGGAAATCTTGTCTGCCTTAGTTGCTATGACTATGCCCCTGTAGCCAAAGGTCTTGATCCAGTCATACATCATCAAGTCCTGATCTGTGGGCTGGTGTCTGATGTCCACAATCAGCAGTACTTCCCTTAAGTTTTCCCTACTTGTTAAATATTCCTCTATAATATGTCCCCATTTTTCTTTCTCCTTTTTTGATGCAATGGCATAGCCATAGCCGGGTAGGTCTACAAATCTAAATCCCTCATTGATAATATAAAAGTTGATAGTCCTGGTTTTTCCAGGTTTACCAGAGGTTCTGGCCAGATTAGCCCTATTAATCATGGAATTTATAAAGGAAGATTTACCCACATTGGACCTACCTGCAAAGGCTATTTCAGGTAGGTCATCTTTTGGATACTGCTTTGCTTCTACAGCTATGGCATGAAGTTCCGATTTACTTATCTTCAACGCTAACAGCCCCTTTTACTAGAGCATTTTCCAGGACTTCTTTCATGTCGCTTACCAATACAAAGTCAATTTTCTTCCTTATCTTGTCTGGTATTTCCTCTAAATCCTTCTTGTTTTCCAAGGGCAAGAGGACCTTTTTAATTCCCATCCTGTTGGCTGCCAAAACCTTTTCCTTGATACCTCCCACGGGGAGCACCCTGCCCCTTAGGGTTATCTCCCCTGTCATGGCTACATCCTTGCTGATGGGGGTGTTGGACAGTGCTGATATGACTGCTGTAGCAATGGTTATACCTGCAGATGGCCCATCTTTTGGTATGGCTCCCTCTGGCACGTGGATATGAATATCCATGTCCTTGTAAAATTCCGATTCTATATCCAATAAGTTGGAATTTGCCCTGATGTAGCTTATACCTGCCATGGCAGACTCCTTCATCACATCTCCCAATTGTCCTGTCAACTGGGTCTTTCCTGTACCCCCCATGGTGTTTACCTCTATGGACAAGGTTTCACCGCCTACAGAGGTCCAAGCTAAGCCATTGGCTACGCCTATTTGATTTTCTTCTTCGATACTGTCAAATCTATACTTTTCGGCACCTAGGTACTTGCTTATGTTGCCGCTGTTTATCCTCAAGGACTTTAAATTCTCTTCTACTATTCTCTTTGCCGCTTTTCTACATACATTGGCAATATTCCTCTCTAGATTTCTTACCCCTGACTCTCTGGTATAGTAATCTATTATGGACCTTATGGCAGATTCAGATAGTTTAAAGCTATCATTGTCCAATCCATGTTCTTTGAGTTGTTTTGGCAGTAAATGCCTAACAGCTATTTGGAGCTTTTCTTCGTCTGTATATCCAGATACTCTGATTACCTCCATCCTATCGAGGAGCGGTGCTGGTATGGTTGACGTCGTATTTGCCGTAGTAATAAACAATACCTTGGACAGGTCAAAGGGTACATCTAGATAATGGTCTGTAAAGCTACTATTTTGCTCTGGGTCCAGTACCTCCAATAAGGCTGAGGCAGGGTCTCCCCTGTAATCTGAACCTATCTTATCTATTTCGTCAAATAAGAATACGGGGTTTTTGGACTTTGACTTCTTTAGGGAGTTGATTATACTACCCGGCATGGCACCTATATAGGTCCTCCTGTGACCCCTTATTTCCGCCTCGTCCCTGACACCACCTAGGGACATTCTGACAAATTTCCTATTTAGGGCCTTGGCTATGGAACGTGCTATGGAAGTCTTGCCCACCCCTGGAGGTCCAACCAGACAAATTATTGGACCCTTCATGCTCTTGGTCAACTTCCTTATGGCTATAAACTCCAATATCCTTTCCTTAACATCTTCTAGTCCATAGTGGTCCTCATTGAGTACTCCCCTCGATTTCTTTATATCTATTTTATCCTTGGTTTCCTTGTCCCAGGGAAGGTCTATTATCCAGTCCAGATAGGTCCTTATGACCCCTGATTCTGGGGAATGAGGTGATACCTTTAAAAGCCTCTCCACCTCTTTTATGGCCTTTTCTTTCACTTCCTTTGGCATCTTAATTTTATTGATCTTTTCCTCATACTCTTCTACCTCCGCCATTACATCGTCATCTTGCCCAAGTTCTTTTTGTATGGCCTTGATTTGTTCCTTTAAATAGTACTCTTTCTGTACCTTATTTATCTGTTTTTTAACCCTTTGATTAATCTTATCTTCTATCTTCAATACTTCAATTTCCTCCTGCAGTATTATGTGCAGGACCTCTAATCTGTCATATAAGTCAAAAACTTCTAGTATCCTTTGGTCGTCTTCTAATTTTAAATATATATAGGAGGCTATGACATCGGCCAGCCTGCCTGGGTCCTGAATATCAGTCACAGTTGTCAAGACATCTGATGATACCCTATCGTTATATGAAAGGTATTCTTCAAAGTCGTTAATTACCAGCCTCATGGCAGCCTCTAGATTTACGTCTTTATTGTCCTCTATTTCCTCGTAAATATATTCCTCTATATTTGCCGTAAAGTATGGTTCCTCTTGGATTATTTCAACAATCCTTCCCCTATTTATGCCCTCTACCAGTACCCGAATACTTCCCCCCGGAAGTTTGAGCATCTGCTTTACCTTAGACACTGTACCTACATGGTAAAAATCCTCCACTTCAGGTTCATTGGTCTTTGGGTCTTTTTGTGCACACAACAATATGGTTGCATCGTCAAGCATGGCTTTTTCCAGGGCACTGATGGATTTTTCCCTGCCCACATCAAAGTGAACTACCATATGGGGGAATATGGAAATCCCCCTCAAGGGTATCAAGGGCATGGTTTTCTTTTCTATTGTATATTCGGTCATATATTTTCCCTCCCGATAATTCAATGTTTCCTACTTAAACAAGGAAAAGCCCACAAACGTGAGCCTTATGATGCAGATTCGCTGTTATCTGTTTTTTTAGTTCTGCTTTTCTTCCTTCTATCTGATAGAACTAATGTCGGATCCACCTTGTTTTCAATTGTTTCCTTGGTTATAACACATTTCTCTATATCATCTCTAGATGGGATTTCGTACATAATATCAAGCATGACATCTTCTATTATACTCCTAAGTCCCCTAGCACCTGTCTTCCTCTCAATGGCCTTCTTGGATATGGAATACAAGGCCTCATCCTCAAACTCTAGGTCTACGCTGTCCATAGCAAATAGTTCCTTATATTGCTTTACCAAGGCGTTTTTTGGTTCTGTCAATATCTTGACCAGTGCCTCTGTATCCAATTCTTCCAGGGTTACCATGACGGGCAATCTACCTACAAATTCCGGTATAAGACCGTATTTTAGCAAATCTTCAGGTTGGAGATGCTTTAGCAATTCTCCAATCCTTGCCTCTTTTTGAGATGTCAATTTGGCGCCAAATCCCATGGACTTTTTCCCTATGCGGTTTTGAATTATCTTATCCAGTCCATCAAAGGCTCCACCTACTATAAATAAGATATTTGTCGTATCCACCTGAATAAACTCCTGATGGGGGTGCTTTCTACCACCCTGAGGCGGTACATTGGCAACAGTGCCCTCGAGGATCTTTAATAAGGCCTGTTGGACGCCCTCGCCGCTTACATCTCTAGTGATGGATGGATTCTCAGTCTTTCTAGCAATTTTGTCTATTTCGTCAATATATATTATACCCTTTTCTGCCCTCTCTATATCATAGTCTGCTGCCTGAATAAGCTTTAGTATGATGTTCTCCACATCTTCTCCCACATATCCAGCCTCAGTCAAAGAAGTGGCATCAGCTATGGCAAAGGGCACATTTAGGATTTTTGCCAGCGTTTGAGCTAAAAGGGTCTTTCCTGAGCCCGTTGGCCCAAGCATGACTATGTTGCTTTTTTGTAGCTCTATATCGTTGTTCTTCTTTGGCTTCTTATTTATTCTCTTATAGTGATTGTAGACTGCCACAGCTAAGGCTCTTTTTGCCCTCTCCTGTTTAATAACATAATCGTCTAGGGTAGCCTTAATGACTTCTGGTTTTGGTAAATCCTGCATATCATAGTCTACTATATCGACAAATTCCTCTTCGATTATTTCCTGACATAGCTCTACGCACTCATTACATATATATACATTGGGGCCTGCTATTAGCCTCCTTACTTGTTCCTGTGGCTTTCCACAAAAAGAGCAACGTAATTGTCTTTCATCATATTTGGCCACGATGACACCTCACTTATCTATTTTCTCGTAATTACCTCATCTATTATACCATATTCCTTGGCTTCTTCAGCTGTTAAATAATAATCTCTGTCTGTATCTCTGGCAACTTTTTCTAGTGGCTGTCCAGTCCTGTCCGCTAGAATCTTATTAATCCTTTCCCTGATTTCGATTATTTTTTCTGCCTGTATCCTGATGTCCTCCGCTTGGCCCTTAGCCCCACCAAGGGGTTGATGTATCATTATATCTGCATTTGGAAGTGCAAATCTCTTGCCCTTGCTACCTGCTGCCAATAAAAATGCCCCCATGCTGGCTGCTAGACCCATACATATAGTAGATACATCTGGTTTGATATACTGCATGGTGTCGTATATGGCAAAGCCTGCACTGACTGATCCTCCCGGACTATTTATATAAATTTGTATGTCTTTATCGGGGTCTTCTGCCTCTAAAAATAAGAGTTGAGCCACTACTAAATTAGCTGTCACATCGTTTATTTCACTGCCTAAGAATATGATCCTTTCCTTTAATAGTCTTGAGTAGATATCATAAGATCTCTCTCCTCTACTGGTTTGTTCAACTACCATAGGTATTAAAGTCAATTTTCATCCCTCCATTATTATATAAACTTAGCGTTTTCCTTAAGCATTTCAATGACCTTTCCATTGATAATTGGTGTATTTAAATAGGATAGGTCATGGCCTTTCATGTCTTTTATAAAGTCTTCTCTCTTTTCTTCGTCATAGGAGCTGGCAATCTTCTCCAATTCCCTATCTATGTCCTCACTTGTTACCTCTATACTCTCCGCCTTGGCAATGGCTTCCAATACCAAGTCTCCCTTGACCCTGTCAGCTGCCATTGGCCTTAACTGTGCTTTTAGACTATCTAGTGTGGAATTTGTTATCTCCAAATATTGGTCTAAATTAAGCCCCTGCATTCTCATCCTATACTCAAATTCGTTGATTTCATTTTCTAATTGTGTATCTATCATAGCCTCGGGTATGTCAATCTGGCAATTTCCTATTACCTTTTCAATTAGGGCATTTTCATTATCAGCCCCTTCCTTGCTCTTGAAATTCTCAGCTAATCTCTCCCTTATGCTGTCCTTGTACTCATCTAAGGTGTCAAATTCTGATACGTCCTTGGCAAATTCATCGTCTAATTCTGGCAATTCCTTTTCCTTGATGGAATGAATTGTTACCTTAAAGATAGCTTCCTTCCCTTGTAGGCTAGGCTCCTGATACTCTTCAGGGAATGTAACTATTACATCTGTCTCTTCTCCTACATTCTTACCCACTAGTTGCTCTTCAAAACCAGGAATAAATTGTCCAGAACCAATTTCCAGCTCTTGCCCCTCTGCTGTACCTCCCTGAAATTGCTCTTCACCTACAAAACCTGCATAATCAATGGTTAAAATATCTCCAGTCTTAACTGGCCTATCTCCAGCGTCGATCATTCTTCCATTTTTCTCCTGAACCGACTTTAATTCATCTTCTATATGTTCATCTGTAACATTATACTCTATTTTTTCAATTTCTATGCCCTTGTAATCCCCTAGCTCTACCTCAGGCTTTACTATTACCTCTATCCTTGCTACTAGAGGTTCCCCTTTTACTATTTCTTCCATATCCACTTCTGGCGTATCCACAGGGTCCAGATTCAATTCCTCTATTGCCTCTGAATAGGCCTCTGGCAATATGGTGTTTATTGCCTCTTCATAAAATATTTCTGGTCCATAATTCAATTCTATGATTTTCCTCGGAGTTTTGCCCTTCCTAAATCCAGGTATGTTGAATCTGTTTCTGTTTTTTAAATAGGTTTTTTGCAGTGCTTCCTCAAATTTTTCTACAGGTATTTCTATGGTAAAACTTACCTTGTTATTTTCCTTTTTTTCTAGTAAAGCCTTCATTAAATAATTTCCTCCTTATACTTATCCAATTTTTAACTAATATATTATATCATAAAATTATATCATAAGAAATAATATTATCAATATCATAAGAAAATAGTGGCATGGGCATAATAAAAAAACCACTGGTACAAATCCACTGGTTTATAATGGTGCGGGAGAGAGGACTTGAACCCCCACGTCAATGACACTAGATCCTAAGTCTAGCGCGTCTGCCAGTTCCGCCACTCCCGCATACAAGTAATTTTTGTTTACTTACCTATTATAACACGTTATTTGTACTTGTCAATATATTCTTTATAGTTTTTTCTATAATATTTAAAAAACCTCTTTTATGGTTCCTCCACCTAGGACTACTTCTCCCTGGTAAAATACCACGGACTGGCCCCTTGTAATTGCTCTTTGGGCCTCGTCAAATTCTACTATTACCCCATCCCCGCTTGGCTTCATATTTGCCTTGGACTCCCTCATGGAGTACCTGACCTTGGCGGTAATCTCCAGCTCCCTTGGCAGTTTATCGTAGGCCATGATATTTAATTGATCTGCATATAGTTTGTTTTTGAAAATACCTTCTTCATCCCCTAGGACTATTTCATTTTTGGCTGCATCTATTTCCTGAACAAATACCCTTTTCCCAAAGGAAATTCCCAGTCCCTTCCTTTGACCTATGGTATAGTAGACTATACCCTTGTGCTGACCGAGAATATTGCCATCTTTGTCCACAAAGTTACCCGGCTTTACCCTGCCAGGTACCCTGTCTTGGATAAATTTACCGTGGTCATTATCTGGTATAAAGCAAATCTCTTCGCTATCCGGTTTGTTGTGCACTACTAGGTCTATTTTTTCTGCAATATCCCTAATGGTTTCCTTGGTATACTTACCCAGGGGCATCAAAGTATGGGCAAGTTGATATTGAGTCATTCCATATAGGAAATAGGTCTGATCCTTTTTGTTGTCTATTGCTCTTTTCATCAGATACCTGCCCGTATTTTCGTCCTTGTCAATGGTAGCATAGTGACCTGTAGCGATATAGTCTGCTCCCAGGCCCTTTGCCTTCTTTAAAAACTCGTCAAACTTTATAAACTTGTTGCAGGCTACACATGGATTTGGCGTCCTCCCGTCTAGGTATTCATCTACAAAGTAATCTATTACCTTTCTTTCGAATACCCCCCTGAAGTTCATTACATAATGGGCTATGCCCAGATCCTGGGCTACCTGCTTGGCGTCAAACACCGAAGATAAGGAGCAACATCCTCCTGCTCTTTCGTCGTATATATCGTCATGGGGTATGACGCTCATGGTGACTCCTATTACTTCATATCCTTGCTCCTGTAGGATATAAGCAGCAACCGAGCTGTCTACCCCTCCACTCATGCCTAGTACTACCTTCTTTTTCATCATTTATTTCCTTTCTAAAAAACTAATATAATTCCTCCGTCGTTGGCATAGGCCGTACTGAGTCCAGCCTGTCTTACTAGTATTACCTCTTTGAAATTATATTTGTCTTCAATTGCTCTTTTTAATTCTTCTGCTCTTTCAAGGGCATTGGCATGGGATATGGCCAATATCTTTTCCTCCAATTTTTCCCCTGTTTCTCCGATTATTTCTACTAGCCTCTTGAAGGCCCTCTTGCTTCCCCTTACATTTTCCACTAATTTTATATTTCCTTCCCCATCTGCTCCCATTATGGGCTTTAAGTTCAGGGCATTAGCCAGTAGTCCCTTGGTCTTAGATATTCTTCCATTTTTTATGAGATTGTCCAAACTCTCTAATATAAAGTAAGTTTTCATCTCCTTAATATATCTTTCTACCCTTTCAACTATCTCTAAATTCCCTAATTTTTTTTCTACTAGTTCATGGATTTTCATGGCGGTTAGGGTCTCCCCTACACTGGCAGATTTGGAATCAAATATGTGTATAAATTTGTGTGAATCTTCTTCTACCATGTTTTTTGCCAAAACTGCAGAATTATATGTGCCGCTCAAGGGGCTAGATATGGTGACTACAAAAATATTATCTGCATCTGCTGACTTGTATTCCTCTACAAAGTCTCCTGGGGAAGGGCAGGATGTCCTTATGGGATTGGGGCTACTCTTCATTGCCTTTATCAAATCTGCAGTATCCAATTTCTCGTCGTCAATAAATTGAAGTTCATCTACGTCTATTTTAAACGGAATTAAGGCCACATCTAATTTTTCTTTTAGTTCCTCATTTAGATCACAGCTACTGTCGGCTATTATCTTGTATTTCATTACATCACCTCATGATTTTTTTTAAGTTTCTATACCTATATTATCCTCAATAAATCTGGCTAAATCCGATGCAATTCTTTCAAGTCCTATGTCCTCTTTTGCCTCTATCATTACCCTAACCAAGGGTTCTGTCCCAGAAGGTCTAATCAATACCCTACCTTGACCGTGGAAGATATTCTCTACTTCCCTAATCTTTTCCATAATCTTATGATTTTCATGGTAGCTGTTTTTTAGCTGGTCTTTCACCCTTGCATTGACTAGAACCTGTGGGAAGTCTGATATCAATTGGTTTAATTCTGATATTGGTTTTCCTTCTGCCTTCATGACTTCTAGCAAGTGAAGGCCTGTAGCTAGACCGTCTCCTGTTGTATTGTAGTCCAAAAAAATTATATGCCCTGATTGTTCCCCACCCAATACATAATCAGATTTTAACATTTCCTCTAGGATATATCTATCTCCAACTTTTGTCTTCACCATATCTATACCCTTTTCTTTCAGGTATAAATCCAAACCCATATTTGTCATTACTGTGCCCACTATGGTATTGTTCTTCAGCTTGCCTTCTTTCTTTAAATGGCTGCCGCATATTGCTAATATATGATCCCCATCTATTAGTCTTCCCTTTTCATCCACAGCTATTATCCTATCTCCATCTCCGTCAAAGGAAAGTCCTATGTCTGCCCTTGAGTCTACTACCAGCCTTTGGATCTCCTGGGGATTTGTCGATCCGCAGCCGTCATTTATGTTCATTCCCGTAGGCTCATTGTTTGCGACTACTATTTCACCTCCAAGTCTTTTGATAGTTTCTGGTGCAATTTTATATAATGCCCCATTTGCACAGTCCAAAGCAATTTTAATTCCTCTCAAGTCTAAGTCTATAGTAGAACTTAAGTAATCTATATAGTCATTGCTGCCCTTGTCTTCTACAATGATTTTCCCTAGTTTATCTCCTGTGGGAATATGATTAAATCCCTTGCCGTCTAATGTAAATTCTTCTATTTCTTCCTCTATCTCATCAGATAGCTTTAATCCCTCTGAATTAAAAAACTTTATTCCATTATACTCTCCTGGATTATGGGAGGCCGATATAACTACTCCCGCCAAGGCCTTATATTTCCTAGTCAGATAGGCTACTGCCGGCGTAGGCATTATACCTACCGATACCACATCTAAACCCATAGAACATATTCCTGCTGCCAATGCAGCCTCTAACATATCACCCGAAACCCTAGTGTCTTTTCCTACTACTATTTTTCCCCTATTTAATTTCGATAAAACATAGGCCCCTGCCCTTCCTATTTTAAAT
The DNA here is from genome assembly GCA_041655755.1 of Tissierellaceae bacterium. Taxonomy (GTDB): domain Bacteria; phylum Bacillota; class Clostridia; order Tissierellales; family Tissierellaceae; genus JAAYFT01. The sequence goes on along the minus strand of JBBAEY010000004.1, from coordinate 33,664 downwards.
GCTAGCTCGGGTGTAAGGTCCTTATTGGCGATACCCCGTATCCCATCTGTGCCAAATAACTTTCCCATTTTAATCTCCCCCTTATTCAATTCGCCAGTTAGTCTTTTTCTCTTAATGCTATATCTATCAGGCTCTGTTTATTATTTAAATCAGGATTATCTAAGACTAGCTTTAGCAGGTGTTGGAGTACGTCACCCAATGGTTTCCCTTCTTTATACCCTAATTTTATCAAATCATCGCCGTTTATGGCTAGATGTTTCATAGAATATGGCTCTTTTTTTTCTACTATAGCCCTTATATCCTTTTCCCTTTGGATTAAATCCTCTATGTTTGCATCTGCCCTAGAACAAAGTTTATCCGCTTTTTGGAATTCTATTAGGGCAAATATTTCTTCTTCTCCTATTTTGCTCAATAGCCTTTTTAGACCTTTTTCCTTAAGGTCATCATGCCTTTTCATATGGTTTTCGACTAAGATTGTTACCCTTCCTATAAGCTCATTGGAGGCCCTTAATCTCTTGAGCACCTTCTTAGCTGTCTCAGTACTCCATTTGTCATGGCCGTAAAAGTGTCCTATACCATCTTCATCTATACTTAATGTATGGGGCTTTCCTATATCGTGAAATAGGGCAGCTAATCTGAGATGTAATATGGCAGGCGTCTTGTCCAATACGCATAGGGTGTGCCCATAGACATCCTTATCATGATAAGGGCTTTTCTGGTCAAAATCTACTGTATCCAAGAGCTCGGGCAAGATTATCTCCAAAGCACCTATATCTTCCAGCAGCCTGACTCCTTTTGAAGGTTTATCCGACAAAAGTATTTTGAAAAACTCCTCCTGTACCCTTTCAATGCTGATACTTCCCAAGTATTTACTGTATATCTTACATGCCTCATAGGTTTTCTCTTCTATGGCAAAGCCTAGTTGGCTTGCAAATCTTATGGCCCTGATTATCCGAAGGTAGTCTTCTTCAAATCTATCTTCTGCCTTGCCCACGGTTTTAATAATCTTACCCTTCAAATCTTCTATGCCATTGAAATAATCTACTAACCCGGTTTTTCTGCTATAGGCCATGGCATTTATGGTAAAATCCCGTCTCGACAAGTCGTCTTTTAAATCCTTGGAAAAAAATACCCTCTCCGGTCTCCTGCCATCTATGTATTCACCATCCTGCCTAAAGGTGGTCACTTCTGTATTCCCTTCTCTCTGTACTACTACTACTGTGCCAAACTTCTTCCCCACTTCTACTGTCTTGTATTCCTTAAATAGACGGGAAATATGGTCTGGTAGTGCATCTGTTGCTATGTCGTAATCCGATGGCTGCTTCCCTATTATCATATCCCTCACAGACCCACCTACTATATATGCTCTAAATCCATTAGTCTCTAATTTGTTTATAATTCTCTCTATATATGTTGGAATACTTAATTCCATACAATCACTCCATTTTTTTATCTTACTTAAGTATAACATAGTATTCCAAGCTGACAAGTTATTTTATGCAAAAGGACCTCGGAATATTTCCCAAGGTCCCCTCTATCTTATTTTACATATTTTTTTAACAGAATGTAGGTTCTTTATGTTCTATTTTATAAATACTAATGAAATCCATGGTACATAGGTAATTGTTATTAACCCTACTAATGATACTAAAAAAAGAGGAACTATATAAGGAAACATTTCCTCCATTTTAATTTTAGCAATTGCAGCTCCAACAAAAAGATTGCATCCGTAGGGTGGGGTACACAGCCCTATAGCTAAATTTACGGCCATAACTACACCAAAGTGTATAGGGTTAATACCTAGACCCTTGATAGTTGGCATTAGCATAGGCGCCATAACAATGACAGCAGGCACGGTATCTAGAAACAGCCCTACGATTAATAGTATAACATTGATAAATAATAATACCACTAGAGGATTTGTAGATATGTTAGTCAAAAATGTCGTTATCATTTGTGGTACTTTTTCATAGGTCATATACGTTGAGAATACTGTTGAATATCCCAATAAAAATGAGGTAATACCATTTAAGACAGCGGTATCCAAAAAAACATTCCATAAATCTTTCCACTTCATTTCTTTATAAACAAACATACTAATAATAATCGAATACACTACAGAAATACATGCTGCTTCAGTTGGAGTAAAAACCCCTGAGTAAATTCCACCTAATATAATAACTGGAGATAGCAATGCCCAAAAACCATCCTTAAGACTATATCCTATCTCCTTTAACCGATATTTCATGGCCTCTGTTACTGGAACCATTTCATCTTTTCTTTTTGGCTTTAAATCTACTCCCTGGATAGTAGTGATAATTATATTTGCTAATACAAATAATGTACCAAGTAATATCCCTGGTATTATGCCAGCCAAAAACAATTGTGGTATGGAAACCCCTGTGGTAGCACCATAGAGAACAAAAGACAAGCTTGGTGGAATAATAGGTCCCACTATACCTCCAAAGGAAACAATTGTAGCAGCATATGCAGGATCGTAGCCCTTTTTCTTCATTTCTGGTATCATCATTCCACCAATTGCAGATGTAGTTGCCATCCCCGAACCAGAAAGAGCACCAAAAAACATACAGGACACCACTGTAACGCTCCCTATTGCCCCGTTAACAAAACTAATTAAAGTGGAGGCGAAATTTACAATTCTTCTTGCAATACCCCCAGTTGACATAATTAGTCCAGCAAGCATAAAGAAAGGAATTGCCATTACTGTAAACGAGAATATCCCACTGTATGAATACTGAGCATTTATCGCCATACTCAGGTCAGAAAACATTGCCATCGAGAACATAGTTGCGCCACCTATGGCAAAGCCAACAGGGACTCCAATTAATAGCAATACAAACAGAATAATAAATAATACTGGAATAGCCATTATGAATCCCCCCTTATATAATAATATCTTTTCTATTTATTTCTTTAATAATTTCAATTAATATATTCACTGACCTAATAATAAACAGTCCCGTCCCTAAGACTAACGAAAGATATCCCCAGGATGTACTAATTTTTATTCCTGCATATGGAACCTTTTTCTGAATCCCAATCATGATGACACCATAGTAGAGTGTAATCCCACTAATAACTATTAATACTATTTCAGATAAAGCTTCAAGTATTTTCTTTATTTTATAAGGTAACTTCTCTACTAATAGGGTTATCTTTATATGTTCTTTTCTTCGATGGCCTATACTTATTCCAATCCAGGAAATCCACACAAATAAGAACTTACCAAATTCCTCAGACCATGACAGGGAATTATTGAATACGAATCTCATTATAACCTGAAAAAATATAATTCCAACCATTGCAATGAACATTAATACAAGAAATACCTCTTCTGTTTTATCTAAAGTTTTTATGAGCTTTTTCATTATTCGCCTCCTCTATATTGCCTTTAAATAGGTACTATTCAATTATGTAAAAGTTGCAATTGAATAGTACCTCAAAAGAATTCTACTTAGGGCGAGTTGCTAACCATTTTTCAATCATTTCATCACCCACTATTTGTCTTTGATAATCATAGACCGGCTGAACTGATTCTGTAAATGCGCGAACTTCAGCTTCAGATAGTTCATATACTTCAGCACCCTCATCTCTAAATCTTTGTAGGTATTCTTGTTCTTTTGCAAATTCTTCAGCCCTTTGTTCCTTTGCAACTTCTTTTACACTTCTTTCAAGTAGGTCCCTATCCGCTTCGTCTAGGGATTCAATCCAATCTCTAGAACAAACTATTGGGAATGGTGAACTTGCATGATTTGTTAGGGTAACCTTAGGTGCAATTTCATGTAGATTGAAATCGTTAAATACTCCCAGTGAGTGGTCAAGAGCATCTATTTGTCCTTGTGAAAGAGACGTAATTACCTCTCCCCATGCCATAGGTGTTGGATTTGCACCCATAGCCTTCCATATCTCAATATTTAAGTCATTTTGTGCAATACGAACTTTTTGCCCTTTCAAATCATTACTATCCTTGTAAATTCTGTCCTTGCTGATTACCTGCCTCATACCATTGTAATACATATCAATACAGTAATATCCTGAATCTTTTATTGTCTCATTAAATAGCTCTAAACCACCGTTTTCAAATGTCCCTTTTTCCCAATCCTCAAAAGAAGGATATAAATATGGCAAATCTATACATGTAGAATCTGGACCTGTAGCAGATGTAATTACAGAAGAAAGATCAAACATCATTGTTACCGTACCAAGTTTTATCCCTGAAACTAAATCAGGTGTATCTCCCAATTGCCCATCAGAATAAACTTCAACTTTAAATCTACCAGGTGCTTCTTTTTCTAAAAGTTCTCCCAATGCCTCGCTCCATATATTTGTGGAACGTTGTGAAGTATCCGTGTGTCCTATTTTGATTACAATTGGGCCTCCCTCTGAAGATTCATTACCTTTATTTGAGCATCCAATTGTCAAGCTCATTATCATTAGTAATGATAGTGCGATTACTACAATCTTTAACTTTTTCATATTCTCATCCCTTTCTATTTTCTATTATTATATACTTGCAAGTTCTATGCCAAAATAGCAAGGCCCTGTAACCTTGTTGTTTCCAGCCTTTTAAAAAGAAACATTCAAATTCAAAAATAAAGCGTGAAACTTTATTCACGCTTTATTTTAGTAATGAAGTTTATTTCATTGTAATTAGTTCCTCATTTTATCCAGGTTGATTTCATATTCTCCTATCTTATTCCATAATTGTCTAGTGCTTATTTCTAAGTCATAAGAAGTTTTACTTACATTTCCTTTGTTACTTTTTAGTATTTCATGTATGAAGTTTTTTTCAAATTCTGCTCTGGCATCTTTAAGGGATTTCCCGTAATTGTTAATTAATATGTCTTGTTCTTTTGATACTATAGGCATTAATAATTCATTTAGTGTAACTCTGTTTCCCTTACTAAGTGCAATCATTCTTTCAATAAGATTCTTTAACTCTCTTACGTTTCCGGGATAATCATAACTCAATAAAAACTCCATTACTTCCTTATCAATATTGACCACCTTTTTCTTTTGTTCTACTTGAATCTTTCGAAAAAAGAAATCTATTAATGCAGGCAGATCTTCTCTTCTTTCTCTTAGGGGAGGTATATTTATTGTCAAGGTATTAATTCTATAAAGTAGATCTTCCCTAAACTTTCCCTCCTCAATTAACTTTGCAATATCTTTATTTGTAGCTGATATGAACCGTACATCTAAGTCAATTGATTTATTGCTCCCTAATCTTTCTATTTTTTTATTCTCAATCGCTCTAAGTAATTTACCTTGAGTGGCTAACGGCAGATCTCCGATCTCATCTAAAAACAAGGTTCCTAAATTGGCTTGTTCAAATTTTCCAATCCTAGTATCGCTAGCACCAGTAAAAGAACCTCTTTCATGGCCAAACAATTCTGATTCAATTACTCCTTCTGGAAATGCCTGACAATTTATTGGAACAAAAGGTTCATGTTTCCGTTTACTTAGCCTATGTATATAATTTGCAACAACTTCCTTTCCCACCCCTGATTCTCCAAGTAATAGTATATTTATTCCTGTATCTGCTACTCTTTTGCACATTTCTAAAATATTTAAATAGTTTTCATTCCTAGATTCAATAAACAACTCGTTCTGGTTTTGGTTTTTTAATAGAAATGTACTTTTTCTCTCCAATCTGTGAATCTTTGCTAACCTATCAATTTTCATTACTAGTTCGTCCATATCGCTGCTTTTAGTATAATAGTCTATGGCGCCGTATTTAATTGCATCTACTGCACTTTCTATACTGCCGAATGCAGTCATTACAATTATATCAATCGTATTTTGCCTTTCTTTGATCTTTTTTATTAGTTCAACTCCATCCATTACAGGCATTTTTAAATCAGTAAGTACAAGGTCAACAATATTGTTTTCTATATAATCTAGTGCCTCAATACCATTAGAACACGTAGCTATACCGTAACCAATGTCTGTCAAAATCAATTTTAAAACCTTTTGATATTCTATTTCATCATCTACTATTAATATTTTATAGCCTTTTCTTTCTTTCACTTTAATCACTCCATTATTGGTAAAACTATTTCAAATGTGGTTCCCTCATTTAGTTCACTGTCGACAGCAATTATACCCCCATTATTGGATACTTCAGTACTTATTATATATAATCCTAGGCCTGTCCCATTTTCTTTTAAAGAGTAAAAAGGATCAAAGATACTGTCTAGTTTCGATTTTTCTATTCCACATCCATTATCAGTTACCTTTATATTTAGCTTTTTGTCTTTTGATATTACATTTATATCTATGTTTTTTTCCTGCTTCTGTAATTTTTCAAAAGATTCGATGCTGTTATTCACCAAGTTTATGAGTACCATCCTCAGTACTTCTTCATTTATAAGTATATTATTTATATTTTCTCCACTAAAGCTACTCTTAATAGCAATCCTACCTTGTTGAATTCTGAACTTTTCAGTCTCAATTATTGAACTCACTAAATCAATTATATTTACATATCTCATTTCAACATTTGATAGTCTTGAAAATCTTAATAAGTTTTCTATCAATTGATTTATCCTTTTTACCGAATCATTTATTACAGTAACAGCATGGCGACCAATTTCATTAAGTGGGTGTTTCTGGATAATATAACTATAACTTTTAATTAACCCTAAAGGATTTCTTATTTCATGAGCAAGGCCTGCAGAAAGCTTACCTACTGCAACCATCTTAGATTCATGGCTTTCTCTCTTTTCTCTTAAGTGCTTTTCAGTATAGTTTTCTATAACTATCATCCCCTTACTGGGTGTAATCTTTTGACTAGTAACATAATAATAATCATTTTTAATATTTAATACCATATTCATATTTTTTACGTTAACAAATGGCTCTAATTTCTTGACATCCTTATAATTTGAGCCAATCAAATTCTCCTTTGTAATTCCAACTATTTTTGCTATTGAATCATTGCATTCCAAAATTATTGAATCGTTGCCAATAACCATAATACCACTTTGTATATTGTCGATAATAAGACGTAATTCTTCTTTGCTTTCTGAAAGTTCCCTTGTTTTTGTGTTTACTCGCTGAGTTATAATGTAGTTCCAAAAAGAAAATCCAATAATAATCAAAATAATAATTATTAATACTCTATATGCGAGCTCTATATTCCTAATATCTATGCTATCTGTTTCAAAGTCACCTAACCATTTTTTCTGGGTCTGCGATATTAAGTTTTTTTTCTTTAATTGAAGAATCCCCTTGTTTAAGACATTTAATAACTCAATATTATCATTTTTAACTGCTAAAACAATTTCCTTTGCATGTATCGTAGGTTTTAAAAACTTATAATTTGAACTTTTACTTGTAACATTTATAAAATGAGCAGCTTCCATATCATCACCAATAAAGCCTGAAGCAACCTTATTATTGATTAAAGCAAACCCCTGGTACATATTATCAACTTCTACTATTTTAACATCTTTTATATTGTTAAAATAATCTATTATATGCGATTCTTCTTTATCTCTCTGTAAAGTAACTAGCACCTTTCCGCTTAAATCTTTAATGCTCTCAATTCCTGAACCTTTGTTTACTAAAACTTTTGTTTTTACAACACACAGCGGTTGGGTGATTATCATTTCGTCCAAAACCTTATTAGTATCTTTTTCCATAACAAATATATCTATTTCGCTATTTCTAGAATGAATATCCTGATTCTTAGTCCATCTTTTTAAGTGAATGTTACCCCCTAATTCAATTGCTAATTGGGATAAATAATCGGCCACAATACCTGTGTTATAACTCCCAAATTCATTAGTGTATATTAGTGGAGGGTAATTGTATACCCCGACCAAGAAGTCTTTTTCTCTTATTAATTCCTTTTCCCTTTCGGTGAGTTGAGCATTATATCTATAGTAATCTAGTAATTTTATTTGAAACCTTATTGTTTTATCAAGGCTGTTTATAATAAGAAAACCCATTAATATAACAATAATTATTATTAGCTTTTTTATTATTAGCTTTTTTCTTATCATCATTATTCACCTTTTATGACTTAATAGTTATTGTAGCCTATACCGTCTAAACCTTTAAAATCTAGATTCTTTTCTAACAAACTTTTCAAAAGCCTTCCTTATAGCATAAAATATTTATGTAAATCTTTATATACATTATATTTTAAATGAAGATTATTATCAATGAAATTGGAGATAATCATATTTAACTGATTACAGATGGCAAAAGGACCTCGGAATATTTCCCAAGGTCCCCTCTATCTTATTTTACATATTTTTTTAATAGAATACTAGCATTATGTCCCCCAAATCCCAATGAATTAGACAGGGCATAATCTATATCCCTCTTTACGGCCTTATTTGGCGTATAGTTTAATTGACATTCTTCATCTGGAAATTCGTAGTTTATCGTGGGGGGAATCATTCCCTCTTTAATGGCTAAGGCTGTGGCTATAGCCTCTATTCCACCAGCAGCACCTAATAAATGTCCCGTCATAGATTTTGTTGAGCTAATATTTATATTCTTGGCCTGTTGGCCAAATAATCTCTCTATGGCTAGACTCTCAAACTTATCGTTAAAATAGGTAGATGTCCCATGGGCATTTATATAGTCAACCTTGTCGTAATCTGCCTTTCCTTCTTCCAAAGCTAGTTCCATGGCCCTGGCAGCCCCTCTTGCTTCTGGATCTGGCTGGGTTATGTGGAAGGCATCCGAGGTAGAACCATAGCCTAGGATTTCCCCATATATATGGGCTCCCCTTGCTAGGGCATGTTCTAGTTCCTCCAATATCAATATACCTGCACCTTCACCCATTATGAACCCATCTCTTTCCTTGTCAAAGGGCCTTGAGGCCTTTTCTGGAGCTTCATTTCTAGTGGAAAGGGCTTTCATCGAACAAAATCCTGCTACTGAAATAGGTGTTATAGACGCGTCTGCTCCGCCTGCTATACACATATCTATACTTCCATGTTTTATCATCCTATAGGCCTCACCTACTGCATTGGTACTTGAGGCACAGGCTGTAGTCACTGTCATTGTAGGACCTCTAAATCCAAAGGTCATGGATATCTGACCTGGAGCCATATTGGATATCATCATGGGTATAAATAGGGGGCTTACCCTACTAGGTCCCCTTTCCCTCAATTTTGTAAATTCAGACTCCATGGTTTCCATACCACCTATGCCAACACCTATTATTACTCCAACCTTGTCCAAATTAACCATATCCAAATCGACTTGCCCGTCCTCTAATGCCAATTTTGTACCTGCTATGGCGAATTGGGTAAATCTGTCCATTCTTCTGGCTTCTTTTTTGTCTATATAGTCTGAAGGATTGAAATCTTTTACTTCTCCTGCAATCTTGCTATCAAAATCTGTGGGATCAAACCTTGTTATTCTCCCAACTCCTGATTTCCCCTCCATTAGAGAATCCCAGAATACCTTTTTCCCTATGCCGATGGGCGATACGGGCCCTAATCCTGTTATTACAACTCTTTTCATTTATCTACCTCCACAAAGGTATTATTCTATTTTTCCTTCTACGTATTTTACTATTTCTCCTACTACAAGTAGTTTTTCTGCATCTTCATCTGGAACAGTAATTTCAAATTCATCTTCCAGAGCCATCATTATTTCTACTGCGTCCAGGGAATCCGCTTCTAGGTCCTTGGTCAGGGAAGTCTCTGCTGTGATACTGTCTACATCATCTACTCCCAGTTGATCCGCTATTATATTCCTTACTTTATCAAATAACATTTTACATTCCTCCTAATATTTACATTAACATTCCGCCATCAACATTGATTATTTGCCCAGTGATATAATCAGATTTTTCACTGGCTAAGAATATAACTAAATCTGCTATATCCTTGGGTTTTCCAAATGCCTTTAAGGGGATAGCCCTCAGCATTTCTTCTTTTACATCTTCCTTCAATACATCTGTCATATCTGTTTCAATAAAACCAGGTGCAATTCCATTTACCCTAATGCCCCTACTGGCTAATTCCCTTGCCATGGACTTTGTAAATCCAATTACTCCTGCCTTTGATGCACTATAGTTTCCCTGTCCGGCATTGCCCATTATACCAACTACAGAGGCCATATTTATTATTTTCCCATATCTTTTCTTCATCATTATTCTAGATATGGCCTTGGTACAAAGAAAAGTGCCCTTGAGGTTTACATTCATTACCTCATCCCAATCTTCTTCCTTCATTCGAATGAGTAGATTATCTTTTGTTATTCCTGCATTATTTACTAGGATGTCAATGGTTCCAAATCTTTCTTCCATTGCCTTTGTCATCTGGATGACTTCCGCTTCTATGGACACATTGGCTTTTATTGCAAGAGCCTTTACACCCATAGCTTCTATTTCATTTACCACCTCCTTAGCTTTATCCTCACCCCTTACATAGGTGAGCCCTATATTTGCTCCATTTCTGGCTAATTCCAAGGCGATTTCCCTGCCTATTCCTCTTGAGCCGCCTGTGATTAAGGCGACCTTATCCTTTAGTTTCACTTATTCACCATCCTTTTTAGACTTCAGATATTCAACAGTCTCTTTAAAGGAGTCTAAGTCGTTTACACTTAAGGCCTTTACCTTTTTTCCCATGGATTTGCCTATCTTCTTGACAAAGCCTGAAAGGGATTTTCCCGGGCCTATTTCCACAAATGTATTTACTCCCCTATCTATCATAAATTCTACAGACTGCTGCCATAGTACTGAACTGCTGACCTGATTAACTAATTTGGTCTTTATCTCATCCTTTGAAATAATTGGCATACCGTCTACATTAGTCACTACCTTTTTCCTAGCATCTTGAATCTCAACACTAGACAGTTCATTTTTTAATCTTTCTCCAGCAGATGCCAGAAGAGATGAATGAAATGGTGCAGATACAGGTAGGGGTATTGCCCTTCTGGCCCCCAGTCTTATTGCTTCTTCACAGGCAGCTTGAAGACCTGGAAGTTCGCCTGTCAGTACGATCTGCTCAGGGCTGTTGTAGTTTGCTACTTCAACAATTCCATATTCTCTAGTAGCCTCAATGACTGTGGGCAGCATATCCTTGTTTAAACCCATAATAGCAGCCATACCTCCTACTCCGAGGGGCACTGCTTCCTGCATGAACTTCCCTCTTTCTTTGACGACCTTTAGGGCATCTTTGAACTCCATGGACTTGCTCATTACCAATGAACTATATTCCCCAAGGCTCAGTCCTGCAGTGTAGTCGCAGTCTATACCTTCAGATTCTAGAGCCTTTAGCATGGCTATGCTCGTGGCTAAGATAGCTGGTTGGGTATTTTCGGTTTTTGTCAATTCTTCTTCTGTACCGTTAAAGCAAATGCTTTTTAAATCGTAGTTCAGCACCTCATTGGCTTGGTCAAAGACCTCCTTTGACGATTGGAAATTCTGATAGAAGTCGCTTCCCATGCCTACATACTGGGCTCCCTGACCTGGAAAGATAAATGCTATCTTATCTTTTTTATCCATTAATATCACCCCTTCCCATCATTGAATTGACGAAAGCTAGGGACTTTTCTGCTTCTAAGGCTATTCCCTCTATTATTTCTTTGCATGACTTAACGTCTTCGATTAATCCAGCAATTTGCCCAGACATCAAAGACCCCTTTTCTATATCTCCTTCTAATACAGCTAGTTTTAGTCTTCCAGAACTCAACAATTCCAATTCTTCAAAACTAGCCCCATTTTTCTCCAGCTCTGTGTATTCTCTTGTAAATTTATTCTTTAGTGCTCTTACAGGGTAGCCAGTATTTCTCCCAATTACTAGGGCATCCCTGTCTTTAGATCTTACTATGGCCTCCTTAAAATTTTGGTGTACAATCGATTCCGTAGAACAAACAAATCTTGTTCCCATTTGAACTCCTTCAGCCCCAAGACTGAGAGCTGCTAAAAAACCTCTGCCATCACCGATGCCCCCTGCAGCAATAATAGGAATTTTCACTGCATCTACTACCTGGGGTATCAAGGCCATGGTTGTAAGTTCTCCGATATGCCCTCCCGCTTCTGTCCCCTCGACAATTAGGGCATCAGCTCCTTCTCTTTCCAGTCTTTTTGCTAAAGACACAGTAGGTACTACAGGTATGATTTTTACATTGTGCTTTTTTAGCTTTTCAATATATTTGGCTGGACTTCCTGCACCTGTAGTTACTACAGGAACCCCCTCATCACATACTATACCTACAATATCTTCAGCGTATCTCGATAGCATCATTATGTTTACGCCAAAGGGCTTATCTGTCAATTTTTTTGTTTCCCTGATTTCATGTCTAATAGCTTCACCACGGGCATTGCCAGCACCTATGATGCCTAGTCCTCCTGCCTCGGATACTGCCGCCACCAATTGATGGGTAGCTATCCAGGCCATTCCCCCTTGAAGTATGGGATATTCGATGTTTAAAAGTTGGCTTATCCTAGTATTTAGCATTAGTTACCTTCCTCCCTATTCCACTTGATTATCATGGAAGCCCAGGTAAGACCTGCACCAAATGCCACTAATAGGACATTGTCCCCCTTATTTATCTTTTTCCCCTTAATGGCTTCGTCCAAAGCTACCGGTATGGAAGCTGATGACATATTGCCATATTTATTTAAGTTTACATAAACCTTGTCTTTACCCAACTTCAATCTCTTCTCTGCCGCATCGATTATTCTGATATTTGCCTGGTGTGGCACTAGAAAATCTAATTCTTCAAGTTGTAAATTAGCCTTTTCTATTACGTTTATGGTGGCCTTTTCTATGACCCTAACGGCAAATTTAAAGACTTCTCTTCCATCCATCTTTATATAGTGAAGTCTATTGGCTATAGTTTCTTCACTTGCTGGATTCCTTGAGCCTCCTCCTGGTTGGATAAGTACTTCCCCATCTTTTCCATTGGAACCCAATTCGGAACTAAGTATACCTAGACCCTGATCTACTTCCTCAAGTATACAGGCACCAGCTCCATCTCCAAATAATACACATGTGTTTCTATCCTGCCAATCTGTTATCTTTGAAAGAGTCTCTGCCCCAATTACCAGGACCTTTTTATATGCACCTGAGCTGATAAATCTTTGCCCTATGTCTAGGCTATATATAAATCCTGAGCATCCTGCATTTATATCGAATGCAGCGGCCTTGTGGGCACCAAGATTTTTTTGCACTATACATGCTGTTGAGGGAAAGGCGTGATCGCTTGTCACTGTTGCAACAATTATTAAATCGATGTCATTTGGATCTATATTTCCATCCTTTAAAGCTCTCTCTGCGGCTATAGTTGCAATGTCAGAGGCAGCAATACTATCCTCTACAACTCTTCTTTCCTCTATACCTGTCCTGCTTACTATCCACTCATTAGATGTATCTACCATTTTCGACAGATCGTGGTTTGTAATGATCTTTTCAGGTACATAGCTGCCTATCCCAGAAATTCCTACATAAATCTTTTTCATTTTCCACCTCCAAATTTACTTGAATTGTCATATGCCTTCCTCATCTACCACCCCCTTTAAAATACTTGCAAATTCATTGACCTTATACTATATTAATACTATGATATAAGGGTCAAGAGATATTCTTCTATAAAAATAATAAAAATACACGAGATTAGCTATACGAGGCCCTACATTATCAGATATCTGGCATAAATCCCTCAAATAGCTGGTATCTAGGCCTAATCTATTTTCTGCTTCAGATTTATTTAAAACATTATGATTTAGTATATCTGAATATCGTTAAATAATCAATCATTAAATTTTCAATAAATTGTTAAAAAGGAGAGATTTCATGGAGAAGATGTTAAATATCGAGGAGATTAAAGCTATTATTCCCCATAGGTATCCTTTTCTATTGATAGATAAGGTTATGGTTCAGGAAGTTGGGGTAAAGGGCCTTGGTTACAAGAATGTAACCATTAACGAGCCTTTTTTCCAAGGTCATTTCCCCCATTTTCCTGTCATGCCAGGGGTCCTAATAGTGGAGTCCATGGCCCAGGTGGGTGCTGTTATCTTATTGTCAGATGAAAGGTTTGAGGGAAGGACCCCATTTTTTGCTGGAATAAATAAGGTAAGATTTAAAAGGAAGGTTGTCCCTGGAGATACTTTGAGAATGGAGGTTGAGCTGACAAAAATAAGGGGGCCTGTTGGCATTGGCCAAGGCAAGGCTTTTGTAGGCGAAGAATTGGCCTGTGAAGGAGAGTTTTTGTTCGCTATTGAATAGGAATATTGAAAGTTAAAGTATGGGTATATAAGCATTTATAATAATAAAAATCCAACGCTCTCGGTTTCGTCGCATAAAGTTCTACAGCTCATTCCGATACAAAATCCTACAGCACCGAAACTCGCTACGCTCAGACATCGGCTGCTGCTTAACGGATTTTATATCTGCATTTGCTAAGAACTTTTGATGCTCCTGCAAATGTTCGCTTGTGGATTTTTATTATTTTGCCGATTAAATAAAGTTAAAAGCATAAGAGCACGACTGCCTTTGAAAGATTTGCTGTGCTTTCAAGCGAAATTAAAAAATCGTTTTGGAATATCAGGGCCTTTAGCGAAGCGTTCCATTGATTTCCTATTTTTTAATGAGCGATAGAAAGCACCAAATCTTGAGACGAAAGGAGTGCCTTATGCTTTAACTTATATACCTCATGCTTTTACATGTTTATATTCTGCTTTTCATCAAAGCTTCTATTCTTTCTTCTTCCTTTATTATTCTGCCTTTTTTCTCGTCGTAGGCATATAATGCGCCGCTTACCATTCTAGTTCTTAGCTCACCTTTAGCTATCTTTGAACCTTGCAGGTGGGGAGCATCTAATATACCCAGCTTCACTGCTTCTGTCAGGGTGGCAGGATCCGTCAAGGGGTCCTTTGCTGCTGGATTTAAATCCCCTATGGCCTTTATGATAATCTTGGCCTCCTCCACTAGGAGTTTTTTCCTGTCTAGTACATTCTTATCCTTTGCCATGTTTACTGAGCCTAGGAATTCATTTTTTAATATTCCCCTTACTATCATGGCAGATTCTATTATGTCCTCTGCCTTAGCTGCATGATGAGCTTCGCAATACCCAACTACATGGTAGATATGAGGTCTGATTGCCATGGAAAGGTAGGCTGAAGCTGCCAATTGTCCCTTGGCCTGATATAGGTTGGTTGGGAAACTAGCTAAGCCTGCCCTAGCCTGACGATATACTCTAAATTCACCATCTGCTAGGCTCTCTACTAATTCAATCTTGGCTAACATCTTTCCCAAATCCATTTCTGGCGATATTGTGGCTGGTACATTGAACATATACTGGGCTATATAGTCCTTCACACCCATTTTCTTTGCATTATAGGCAACTATATAGGCAACTGCTACGCCAATGGCATCATGGGCATCCCTCAGGCTCCAGTGATGAGGGTCGTTGACCTCTACAGGTATATTTCTTTCCCCATGCCATTTCATTACTTCTTGATTTTCTTTGATGGCTTCCAGTAGTGGTCTAGGTCCTCTTTTATCGAGTTCGCTATACCAGAATAAGGGAACCGCACACCAGGCATTATCTATGCTGCTATTTAGGACTTCTGCAAACTTTATTATGTTCTTTGTTCCGCTATAGGAGCGCAGTAGCGGATAGTTTCCTCTTTGGGCGGCCTTGTATAGTTTGACAAAGTCATCTGTCGTCCTCAGTGGTACTCCACCTGCTCCATTTAATCTAATATCCATATTTTCCTGATCAAAAAAGTATTCTTGGGCATTTTGGTCTGGTGCTATGGATATAATGTCTATTACCTTTGAGTCTGCCACCTTTTCTATGGCTTGGACAGTTTCTTCTATACTGCTAAGGCCTAGGTGATGTCTCAATATTGGATATGGATACTTGGATTCTATTCTGGAGATTATTTCCCTAGGATAAGATTCTTCCAGGGCATAATCCTTGCCCTTGAGGTAGGCCATGACTTCGTCTATGTCCTCGCTTCCATTGAATATCTTTTGGAAAATTCCCCATCTTTCTGCCACTTCTGCCGTTGGCTCCGTACCTCCAAATATAAATACCTTGTCTTCCATATTGTTTTCATTTATTTTTATCTTCAATTCTTCTAAGATATTATTTAGGGGTTCAGGGGTTAGTCTGTAGGATAGTGCCACTATATCCGGGTCCTTTTCCCTTATGATTTCAATTAACTGGTCTACAGTTTTTCCTATACCTATGAAATCTGTCTCAAAGCCTTCCTTTTCAGCTAGGTTCAGGTAATTCATAATGCCTGCTACGTGGACACAATTCCCCATGCTTCCCGCAATAATCTTTTTCACTAAGCAACACCTTCCTTCTCTTTTCCCTTTACTTTAACAACTCTTCCGTTTCTAGCTAAGTCGTGCATCTGCTCTATGGTCAGTCCCTTGAGACCTAGCCTTTCAATAGTTCTGCCGTCTTCGTAGAAGTCCTTTCCTGTCATAAGGGCTGCAATATTTATTACAGAACTTATGGCAGGGGTTTTTATCCCCAATTCCCTGGCCATGGATGCCATAGGTATCAGGCTATAGGGTACGTCCTCATATATATACCTGATTTGAAGGCCCTTTGGCGCCTGAAGCCCCATATAGGCAGGGTTGTTTTGTACTGCCTGATAGAGATTGTTTCCCTTGGCCCCATATGTTTCATATAACCAATCCTTGGCTGATAGGGTGTCTACTTGAAGGGCATGACCCAATTCCATCCTTTCACGATCCATTATCTCTATGAAATCTCCTATGGATGGGGTGATTCCCTCTATATAGTATTCAAAGGGTGCACCTCTCTCTATATGCCCACTGTTTAGTAGAGTGGGGGCAGGGTGGAAAATCGCACCATAATTATTGATACTGGTCTCTAATACGTCTTTTGCTATTGTAAATTGTGGGTATGCTGTTCTTAGCTGGTCTACTACCTGAATGATATTAGCTGATGGGATTGAAGCCATTGTTACTTCCTTCTTGATTTGAAATACATGTACGCTGTTTGATGAGGTCGTTCTACAAGCGTATACTAGGGATTGTGCTTCTGCAACGGTAATATCTTTTACGCATCCTTCCCTTCTCAGGGTTTCATATACTTCCAATGCCCCTCCTGTACGACCTGGGTTAAGTACTATTATTTGGCCATCTACTAGATGTTCTGCCATTTCCACTGCTATTTGATAATGTCCTATAGCTGGGACTGTAACCATGATTATATCCATGCCTTCTATGGCTTCTTTCATTATATTGGTAACCTTATTTAAGGTCCCAGTCCCATTTATCTCTCCTGATAAGGAGATAAGTGGATTTTTAATGAGAGATAGAATATTTTCTAGAGTCCTATTGTATAAATTCACTTCGTAACCGAGCATAGACAAATATCCCGCCATTGCCATACCTCCGTTGCCAGCACCAATTATGCTAAATTTAAGCTGTCTTTTCATAAAATCTCTCCCTTCTATATATTTATGTAAACCTGTTTTTAGATATAAAAAAACTATGGGCTTCCATAGTTCTGAAATCAGACTTTACTCTGCCCCCTTAAAATGCTTACGAGGTTAGCTGTCGGGTTCGGGCCAAGGGTCTGCCCGTCCTAGTGGATTCACCCCAAAAAATCGGTTCCCCCGTTTCTCAAAAGAATTCAGCAATATTTACCTTTTCGAGACTAGAAATATTATACCATAATAGACATAATTATGCAAAAAAAGATTTAATACAAAAAAAGACAAGGAAATTATTCCCTGTCTATTTTTGTTTATTTTTCAGAATTAAATTTCTTATTCTGCCTATTTCATCTGTTGTCTTGCTATTTCGGCGCCTTTTTCCATGGCTTCCTTATTTATAGGAAGTAAATTGGCCCTATGCTCTCCAAATACTGCTGTAAAAGCCTTATCCAATATGGTTTCAGTCTTTACTACCTTTGATGCCTCTATGAAGGCACCTAACATTACCATATTAGCTACCCTGCTGTTTCCAAGGTCATTGGCCACTTCATTAGCTGGTATATAATATACTTCTATGTCCTCTCTTGTGGCCTTCTTTTCTATTAGTGAAGAGTTGATAAATAATCTGCCCCCTGGCCTTACTGAATCTTCAAATTTGTCCAAGGAAGGTAGATTCATTACTATGGCTGTGGTTGATTCTGTAACTACTGGTGACCCTACTGCATCTTCTGATATGATTACGCTGCAGTTTGCTGTCCCGCCCCTCATCTCTGGTCCATAGGAGGGCAGCCATGATACTGCCTTGTCTTCTGTCATTCCTGAAAAGGTCAAAAGTTGGCCCAGAGCCATTACGCCCTGTCCGCCAAAGCCAGCAACAACTATTCTTTCTTCCATTTTATTCAGCCTCCTCTGGTCGTTTAAAATTACCTAGTGGGTAATAAGGTATCATATTGTCTGCTAACCATTTCATAGCTTCAGGAGCTGTCATTCCCCAGTTAGTTGGACATGTAGATAATACTTCCACTATCCCGAAACCTTTTCCCTCTAATTGTACTTTAAAAGCTTCGATTATGGCTCTCTTTGCCTTTCTAATATTTCCAGGTGTGTTTACTGCTACCCTCTCCACGAATTTAGCTCCGTCTATTGTAGCTAACAATTCGCTCATCCTAATGGGCATACCACTATGTTCTATAGTTCTACCAAGTGGTGATGTAGTGGTTTTTTGTCCTATTAATGTAGTAGGAGCCATTTGTCCGCCTGTCATACCGTAGATAGCATTGTTGACAAATACTGTGGAAATTTTCTCTCCCCTATGGGCAGCGTGTACTATTTCAGCTGTACCAATACTGGCCAAGTCCCCATCACCTTGGTAGGTAAAGACGAAGTTATCTGGATGTACTCTCTTTATTCCAGTGGCAACTGCTGGAGCCCTACCGTGGGCTGCCTCGTGCATGTCACAGTTAAAATACTCATATGCAAAAACTGAACACCCTACTGGTGCTACGCCTATTGCCTTATCCAAGATTCCCAATTCAACCATAGCTTCACCGACTAATCTGTGAATAATTCCATGGGTACATCCTGGGCAATAGTGAGTTTCAACTTCTGTTAAACCTTTGGTTCTTTCAAAAATTACAGCCATTATTTCTCACCTCCAAGGATTTTCTTCACATTTTCAATGATTTCTTCTGGAGTAGGTGACATACCGCCTGTTCTTCCATAGAAGTGAACAGGATATTTCCCTTCTACTGCTATCTTTACGTCATCTATCATTTGCCCTGTGTTCATCTCTGCTGTAAGTATGGCCTTGCAATTTGGATTTATCTTCTTGAATTCGTCATATGGGTATGGCCATATTGTAATAGGTCTAATTAGTCCAATTTTGTATCCTTCTTGTTCTAATTTGGCTATGGCTGTTTTGGCTATTCTTGCTGTTGTGCCATAGGCTGCTATGACTAATTCAGCATCTTCTATCTTATATGATTCTACCCTTACTTCGTTTTGTTTTATTAACTCATATTTTGCCTGTAGTTTTATATTGTGTTGTTCCAAATCTTCAGGGTTGATGTATAGGGAATTTATGATATTTCTTTCCCTCTTGCCATGGGTACCTGTAGTAGCCCAATCTTTTTCGGGTAATTCCCTCTTTGCTGGGGTCTTAAATTCTACTGGTTCCATCATCTGACCTATCATGCCGTCTCCTGCAATCATTACAGGATTCCTGTATTGATCGGCAACGTCAAATCCTTCAATGATCAAATCTACCATTTCCTGTACATCTGCTGGGGCGTACACCACTAATCTGTAGTCTCCATTTCCTCCACCCCTTGTTGCCTGGAAGTAATCTGTTTGTGATGGCTGAATGCTACCTAATCCTGGTCCACCTCTCATAATGTCTACTATCAAACAGGGAAGCTCTGCACCTGCTATATAGGAAATTCCCTCTTGCTTTAATGCAATACCTGGGCTCGATGAAGATGTCATTACCCTTGCTCCTGATCCTGCTGCTCCATATACCATATTTATTGCAGCTACTTCGGATTCTGCCTGTAGGTATACTCCACCCACCTTTGGCAATTCCCTAGCCATATATTCTGGTAATTCTGATTGGGGTGTTATTGGATAACCAAAGAAGTACTTACATCCCGCTTGGATAGCTGCAGCTCCTATGGCTTCATTCCCCTTCATGAGAATTTTTGACACACTAATCCCTCCTTAATTTATTATAATCTCTCTACAGTAATTACTAAATCTGGACAAACCATTGCACAGTTTGCACAGCCAATACATTTATCCATTTCTACAACTGTTGCTGGGTGATACCCTTTTCCATTTATCCTAGACTTGTCCATAAATATTATATCAACTGGACACACTGTGGTACAAAGTTCACATCCTTTACATATGTCTTCTTTGAATTCAACTCTTCCTTTTGCCATTTTTACCCTCCTTACTAGCTAATTAGCTAAAGTAATTACTATAACATCCACTCATCTCTTAAAAATAATTTAATCGGTAGAATTTCTCCCCTTAAATCTGAAGGAAGTTCAGGTATAATCTTTTCTAATACAGAAACGTATTTTAGCTCTATACCCGTTCTTTCCTCTACTTCAAGGGCTAGTTTCTGCCCCTTAAGAACATCCTCTACACTCGTTGCCTTTAATAGATGGGTATTGTTGACCAATCCAGTGACCCTGGCCCTTGACACGTCTTCGATTTTTTTCATGTATTCCAAGACCTTATCTACTGTCTGGGTCTCTGCCCTGTTGGCATTTAAGATGAAAAACATGTCGTATTTCCCTTCCTCGAAGTAATCTACATACCTTCCCAAGGCCCTTGCACCCACCTGATCTCCTCCTACGTCTAATATTAAATCATAGGATGGGTCCTGCAAGGGGGCATAAACCTCTGCTGATATGGATGGCACTTCTATGGCGGGAGCATTTACCTGGCTACCTATGACCTTGATTCCAAGTTCTGTAAGTTCCTTTGCCTTTTCCCTGGACCTAAAGTACATATTTACTACGTCCAAGTCTGCTAATGCGACCTTTTTTCCCATTTCTGCCAACTTCACTGCATAGTTTACACTGAATTCAGACTTACCGCTTCCATAATGCCCTATTATAACTCTAATTCTCTTGTCATTTAGCATTTTATCCAACCCTAATTATATATTTTTGCTTCTTCTTCCCCTCTTAGTACTCTGAGGCCCCCCTCTGCCAAGGCTGTAAGTTCGTCTTCTCCTGGATATACTATTACAGGTGCTATAAAGCTTACCCTTTCTTCTATCCAAGAGGTAAATTTTTTGTCATAGGCTATGCCTCCCGTTATGATGATACCGTCGACCTTACCCTTTAGTACTGCTGCAGATGCGCCTATTTCTTTTGCTACCTGATATGCCATGGCATAGTATATTAGCCTTGCATCTTCATCGCCCTTATCTATTCTTTCTTCTACCTCTCTAGCATCGTTGGTATTTAGATAAGATACTATACCTCCATTGCCCTTTAGCATCTTTTTAACTTCTTCTTTTGTGTATTTACCTGAAAAACATATATTTACTATATCTCCCACTGGCAGAGAACCCGCTCTTTCTGGTGAAAAAGGACCTTCTCCGTCTAGGGCGTTTGGTACGTCTACTACTCTTCCTTTTTCGTGGCTGCCTACGGATACTCCTCCACCTAGATGTGCCACTATTAGATTTAATTCCTCGTATTTTCTATCTATGGATTTAGCATACTTTCTAGCCACTGCTTTTTGATTTAAGGCATGAAATATACTTTTTCTTTCAATTCCCTTTAATCCTGAAATCCTAGCAAGGTCTTGCATCTCGTCTACCACTACTGGGTCAACTATAAAGGATTTTTTACCTATGGCTTTTGATATCTCAAAGGCCAATATGCCCCCTAGATTTGATGCATGCTCTCCTAGGAGTCCTGCCCTCAGGTCTTCTAGCATCCTATCGTTTACCTGGTAGGTTCCACCTTCTATCGGCTTCAATAGTCCTCCCCTACCCACTACTCCATCTAGGGATTCCAGGGCTATCTCGTTTTTTTCTAAGGCATCTAATATTATCTTTTTCCTAAACTCATATTGATCGTAAACCTTATCAAATGAGCATATTTCTTCAGTAGTATGGCGTAGAGTTTCTTCAAATGTAATATTTTCATCTTCAAAAACTGCTATTTTTGTTGACGTGGATCCTGGATTTATAATTAGTAATCTAATTGTTTTTCCCTCCTATTTCGACGCCATTAGCACTCCTAGGGCTATCGAATTTAATTTTGCTTCTTCGTTGTCGGCTCTTGATGTCAATACTATTGGTGCCTTTGTACCGACTATAAGTCCCGCTGATTTTGCATTTCCTAAAAATGTCAAAGACTTATATAGGGCATTTCCAGCATCTATATTGGGAGCTAATATTATATCGGCATCTCCTGCTACCTGGCTGTCAATTCCCTTTAGCCTAGCCGATTCCTTTGACACTGCATTATCTAGGGCAAAGGGACCATCAACTATGCAACCACTTATTTCCCCTCTTTTGTTCATGTCTGTCAACTCTTTGGCGTCAACTGTTGCCTCCATTTTAGGGGACACCTTTTCCTTAGATGCTAGGACAGCTACCTTTGGTGTCTCTATATCTAAAGACTTTGCCAATGCTACAGCATTTTCTATTATCTCTTTCTTTTGATTAAGATTTGGCTGTATATTCATAGCTGCATCTGTTACCATAAAGACCTTGTGGTAAGTAGCTATGTCAAATATTGCCACATGGGATATTATTTTCCCTGCCCTTAGACCTATTTCAGCATCTAGGACCTGTTTCATTATTATGGATGTGTCTATGAGACCCTTCATCAGCAAATCTGCCCTTCCACTGCTTACTAGACTGGTGGCCGTCCTGCAGGCCTCCACCTTATCTTCCTGGTGGATTATCTCTACATTTGATATATCAAAACCTATATCCTCTGCAATTGCCAAAATTTCATTCCTATCTCCTACTAGTATTGGTTCAGATATACCCAGCTCAGTTGTTCTTTTAAGTGCGGACAATACATCTCTGTCCTGGGCTACAGCTACTGATATCCTCTTGGGTCCTCTAGACCTAGCTAATTCCAACAATTCTTCAAACGACTTAGCCATTTATATTCACCTCCTTCTCATAGACTTTTGCTTCTTCTACACCATTTATTATTCTAAGTGCACCTTTATTAAGGGCATCCATCTCATCTTCTCCTGGGTAAACCACAATCTCTCCTATGAAATCTACCATATCCCGTATCTTGTCTACTAGATACTTGGAATTTGCTAGTCCACCCGTAAGTATTATATTATCCACCTTACCTGCCAATACTGTAGAATAGGCCCCTATCTCTTTTCCTATCTGGTAGGCCATGGCATCATAGATTGTCCTTGCATACCCATCTCCATCTGCTATTCTCTTTTCAATTTCCCTGCCATCTACAGTAGATAAGTAGGAGTAAAGCCCGCCTACACCTTGAATCTTAAGTTTCATTTCCTTTAGGGTGTAATTGCCTGAAAAGCACATTTCAACCACATCTCCTACTGGTAGCCCACCTGACCTTTCAGGTGAAAAGGGCCCCATGTCTTTGGCATTGTTTACATCTAAAATTTTGCCTTTTTCCATGGCAGCTACAGATATGCCTCCTCCCATATGGCATACCAAAAGGTTTAGGTCCTTTATTTCCTTTCCCAGCTCCTTGGCTCTTCTATGGGACACTGCCTTAATATTTAGGGCATGGGAGAGGGATTTCCTCGGTATTGTATTTAGGCCTGATATCCTAGATACATGGTGAAATTCATCTACTGCAACGGGGTCTACTATATAGGCTGGAATGTCTTCCCTATCCCCTATCCCCTTGGCTAACATCCCCCCAAGGTTTGATGCGTGTTCCCCCTGTATGCCAATCTTTAGATCCTCTATCATCTTTGGCGTGACTATATAGGTGCCTCCGGGCATAGGCCTAAGGAGACCACCTCTACCAACTACGGCAACCAGGGAACTAGTTGAGATGTTTTCTCTTTGAAACCAATCCATTATAAGTCCTAATCTATACTCGTATTGATCGGCAATCTTATCAAATTTCTCTATATCTTCCTTCTTGTGGTCAAGCCTAAATGTCTTTACTTCCTTTTCTCCCTCAAATAGAGATATTTTAGTAGAAGTAGACCCCGGATTTATGGCTAATAGGTATTTTCTTTCCATCTTTTCCTCCTTAGTAATTGTTTAATTTTATATTTATTATTTGTGGGTTTACCTCTTTAATTATTATTCCAGCAGGTATATTAAAGCTTGGCGTTACCCAATGTTCTCCCTCTCCCAGCAGATTTAAGTCTATATAGGGCTCCAGATCCTCTTTTCCAATATTGTCCATCAAATCTATGCTGCCCTTCACCAGCACCTTTATAGTCTTGGTCAGGTCTTCTTCATCTATGTCCAAGCCCACGGCTAAGTTTTTCATATTTACCTCCTCTAGACTATATTCGAATGTGCTAGTCGCAGTTTCCTGGATATTTACATATACGCTTATCTTTTCCTTGGGATTTACAAGAGAGATATTTGGCGGTAGGTCCAAGTCCACTTCAATATTGGGATTATCTATAAGCGAATTTATATCTATGGCATTTGTCTGTACTGAAGTCAAACTAGTTATACCATTGTCTCCCTTTAGGCCTATTTGATTTGGGTATATGACTATATCAACTATTTCGTAATTATCTGGCAACTGATTTTCGGTCCTCAATTCTATTGGCAGTGTAGTAGTTCTATAGACAGGCACGACAAGGTCTATTACCGTTGGCTCAAATTCTACACCCCTTACCTCATTGCCTTCGTCATCTATTAATTTGATAGGCACTGTGGGATACCCATCCTCTTTTCTGCCATCTAGGCCTACCACTGCTACTACTTCTGCAACCTCATTGACCCAAGACCTTGGCCCCTTGAGCACTACGGTATGGGTTTTTGGCATAATATCCCCTAAAATATAGTTTGAAGCCAGGCTTCCAGTTGTCTTTATGGTAACTTCCTTTGGCCTATCGATTAATCTATCAAAGGTAAATAGTATCTCACTGGGCTCATATCTTTCTATCCGCAAGTCGGGAAAATCTTCTAAATAAACATTTACTGGCACCTTTACCTGCCCTTCCCCATAACCGCTTAGATCGACGCTGGCCCTTATATATTTAGAAGCATTTTGCATAAATTTTGCCATTTCTGTTTTTCTGCCATTTACTCTGACGGATATGGTAGCCTCCTCGGGCTCCATTAACATGAGTCCCTGCCTTTCCAAGGCGTTAAGATTGCTAAATGCCACTTTTACATTTTTGAAGTTTTCCGGCATATCTGGGTTGACTTCACTCATAACATAGCTCCACAAGATAAAAGCTATAATAAGAGCAAAGATCCTTAAGGTTATATCATTCTTCTCCTTGCTCATCTTTTCGCCTCCATCTATTCATAAATGTTGGTGTTGAATCCTTCGGTTTGTACATATCTATAAGTATTTGTTTTAGTGTCTTTGCATCCAAATGTCTGGCTAAACTGCCATTTTCTGCAATAGAAATAGAGCCAGTCTCTTCAGATACAATAATTGAGAGGCTATCAGATCTTTCTGATATTCCCAAGGCTGCCCTGTGTCTAGTCCCCAA
Organism: Tissierellaceae bacterium; assembly: GCA_041655755.1. Lineage (GTDB taxonomy): Bacteria > Bacillota > Clostridia > Tissierellales > Tissierellaceae > JAAYFT01. The sequence goes on along the minus strand of JBBAEY010000004.1, from coordinate 8,067 downwards.
TTCCTTGCTGAGATTCATATTATCTGTAAGGGGTAAAAAACAGGCTGCTGCCTTTATCGTATCTTCTTTAATAACAACGGCTCCATCGTGTAAAGGTGTATTCGGAATAAATATATTAATCAGCAGATTACTGGATACTGTGCCATCTATCAGGGTGCCTGTTTCTACTACCTCATTCAGTCCAGTTTCCCTTTCTAAAACTATGAGGGCACCAATCTTCTGTCTTGAAAGTGATGCACAGGCTTCTACAATTTCTTCTACTGTCTTGGATAGACTCTCTCCCTTAATCTCTAAAAATGATTTTGTGAAAAAGCTGGATCTTCCAATATACTCCAGGCCTCTCCTGAGTTCGGGTTGAAATACAATAAGGATTGCTATCACTCCCACAGTCATTGTATTTCTCAAAATCCAGTTTATGGTATAGAGTTCTAACCACCCCTCACCACTTATCTTTTCGAAAACGAAGATAGCAAATATACCCTTTATCAGTTGTTCTGCTCTAGTTTCACGAATTAGCTTGAACACCTTATAAAAGGCCAAGGCGACAATAATAATGTCTACAATATCCCTTATTCTCATGTTTGAAAATAATCCCCTAAAGAATTCCAAGGTCTACCACACCCTATTTGTATTTTAACCACTACTAGTATTATATAATAAGTTCAACCTTATTTGTACTAATAAATTCAATATAGAAAATTTAATTCAATTCTGAATATAAGGAGTTTTCAGTCACCTTCTCCATGGTGTCCCTATAGGATTTTTCAAGCCTAGGTCTTATATGGGCAAAAACTTCATCCTTATCTTCCAGTAAATCACTGATGGGCAGTATTTCATACTCCCACTTATCTTCCTCCCTATACCTATATACCCATGTGGGTATAAAATGAATATCCCTAATCCTTGTTTCTCCCTTGATTAAATCCTTTTCTATTTCAATCTCAACAATTAACCCATCCTCCGTGTAAGAGTTGCCCATGGTTTCCTGCCTTTGGTTGGAGACAAAATTTCCCAGGGAATATATTATAAACTTATTCTGCCCATCCCTCTCGATTATTTGTGAGTCTTGTATTACATGGGGATGGCTTCCCAAGACAATATCTCCTCCCCATTCTATTATCTTCTCTCCCAGCTCTATTTGTGAAGTGTGGGCCTTCCTTTGATATTCATTGCCCCAGTGGATAGATACTACTATTAGGTCTAGGTCCATATCCTTAGCCCTTTCAATGTCTGACCTAATCCTTTCCTCATCTATAAGGTTTATCATATAGGACAGTTCTTCTCTACTTAGTAAATAGTCTAAACCATTGAGCCCGTAAGTGTAGGCTAGGAAACCCATCCTTATGCTATTTACTTCTTCAACCAATATTTCATTGTCCTCTGGACTTTTATAGGTACCAATATTTTTCATTCCCAGTTCATGGATATTATCTATAGTATTTATTATCCCCCTTGCTCCCTGATCCAAACAGTGGTTGTTGGCTGTAGAAAGTATGTGAAATCCAGTCTCCTTAATTGCGAGCAAGCTTTCCTTCGGAGTATTAAACCTGGGATATCCAGAATATCCAAGTTCCCCGCCTGCCGTGACTGTTTCAAAATTTCCTATGGCAATATCCGCCCCTTCTATGTAGGGTTTTATTTGCTGAAAGATTCTACTATAATCGTAGAGCCCCTTCTCCTTGTCATAGGCAGCTCTATTTTGAGGCATGTGAAACATAAGGTCCCCTACGGCAACTAGCCTTACTAGGCTTTCCTTCTCCTCTTCTATTACCTCTAGCTCGTCCTCCTTATCTTCCAAAGGACTTGCTTCAATATATGCGGTTTCTTGGTCTGGCACGTTTTCTATCGGGTCCTTGAGATAGGCACCTAGACCAAGGATGAAAACAAATAGTCCCAAGGATAATATAGGAATAGAGTATCTTCTTTTCACAATTTACCTCCTCTATCACAAAATAAATGGCAGAGTAACCTCTACCATTTATTTTATACTTAATTCCTATATTATACAACTTCTTATTCTTCCTTCTTTAGGCCCATAACCTTATTTCTAGAGTCGTATATAAAATGGGCCAATTTCCTCTGATTGAGTACCCATAAAAAGACAACATAAGGTACAAATATCAGGGTTAGCTCTGGTATCTCAGCCATGAGTATAAAATCAAATATACCGTGCATAATAATCGGCATATAAAGAGATTTTCTCATATTCATTCTCTTCCTGTCTATATTTGTATCAAACTTCGCTAAGGAAAGGTAATAGCCCATGGTTACCCCAAAAACAGCATGGGCAGGTACAGAAAATATGCCCCTATAGAGGCCTATAAATGGATTATTAGTATACCTGAAGGCCACATATATTATGTTTTCTACAGTGGCAAAACCCATGGTGGCAAATACAGAATAGACTATGCCGTCTAATTTTTCGTCAAAGTACCTTGTTCTATATGGATATCTAAGGACCACAAGCCTTTTGAAAAATTCCTCGGTGGTCCCTGCAACAATAAAGGCATTATAGAATGCACCAAGGGCACCTGGGAAAATGTTGAAGGCTATCAGCACCTCCTCTACCAAGATGGAGGGGATAACCGAAAGTGCCCCTAGCACATAGGTCAAAAATAATATCTCTATGGGTTCTCTATCGTGCCTATCGCTTAGATAGATACCTAGGATAATGATGGCTGCAGGTATTATGGCTATGATGAAAAGTCTAAGTTCCAAGTAAATACCTCCTAATCTTTTCTTTAGTTTGCCATAAAACAAAAAAAATAAACCCCAAAGGGTTTCAGGCAATTTATGTATTTTTTTCTCTCATTTTGAATTGAATCAGGTAAAAAATGCCTGCAGATATAAATATGTCTCCTAGGCTGATGACCTTTGATAGGGGCTCAGGCAAGGGAATAATATCGCATAGCAAAAAAAGCCTGCTCGACTCTCCTGCCAGCGTATGGGTCAATATCCTTCCCTCATCTAGTAGGGAAAGTTGTGTATAGAGGCCGGAAAACCTTAGGGCCCTTATGGAAACTGGCATCCTGCCTCCATTTAAAAATATGGGAAGAAAATTCAAGATTGAACCCAGGAGTATTATCCTGAATCCTCTTTCCTGCCAATTAAAGAGCAAGGCTGTAATAAAAAGCAAATATATGAGTATATGAATAAATGAAAATTCCCTTATTATGAAATTACTCAACTGACCACTTGTCCTTGCAGCTAATAAGAGTGAAGAAATTTGTATTAGAAAGGATAGGGCAAATAGATACCATTTATCAATATATAGATTAGATAAATTATGTAACTTACCCCCCCTTATTTTGCCTGTTAAAAAAGCCAAAAGCAAAGTTCCAATCATCAAAGTAAACACCCCTAGAAATGACATTGCTGTAAAATACTAGCCTGTATATACTATTATATAATAATTTCCATAAAGTTATCCACAATTTTAGAAATAATGAGCCAGCGAGAACCGTCCCCGCTGGCTCATTTTCTTAATATTCTATAAATAGTTCTTTCTTTGCCTTGCAAAGTGGGCAATTGTCTTCTTCGCCAGTTAGGCTAATATATCCACATATTGGGCACAGGGATACAATCTTTGCTTCTAAATCCTTCCCTCCATCTACCGCTTCCTTTGCCTGAGCGAATAAGTCCGCATGAACTTTTTCTGCTTCTATGGCAAATCTCATGGCAGATATTGCCTCCTTTTCCCCTTGCATTTCTGCTACAGCTATGTAGGCAGGATACATTTGATTCACTTCGTGTAATTCGCCATTAATGGCTCCCTGTAGATTGTCTGAAGTGCTTCCTAGTCCAAAACCAGCTCCTGAGGCCACTAAAAAATCACCAGCCTGGTCCTTTAAAGCTTTAAAATGTAGGGTTGCATGGATTTCTTCTGCATCAGAGGTAGCCATAAATAACCTAGCTACTGTTGGAAATCCATCTTTCTTTGCCTTATCTCCCCATATTCTATATCTCATATGGGCTTGTGACTCCCCACCAAAGGCAGATCTTAAGTTTTCAGCCGTCATTGCATTCATATAAATTCCTCCTTTATTTTTTTATTTAACTTCTTTTGCTTGATTTCTTAATCAATCTAATATTTACCCATTTTAATTGCGAAATAACAAAAAAATCATTTTTGTAATAGTTACTCTTAAAAAGATCTCATGATGTGAAATTTGAATTTTTTTTACTATTTTGCATAATATTACATGGTTATTAAATCTTTTTCTACACATAATACTACTACACCAAAGTTTTACAAAATTATTTTTTAGAAAGGAGACTTATAATGGCTAACAACAATTCTGGTAGTAAAAGAGTTCTTGTCCCTGAAGCACGACATGCTCTTAACCAAATGAAATTAGAAATAGCAAATGAATTGGGAATGTCAAATTATGATTCAATGGATAAGGGTACTTTGACATCTAGAGAAAATGGTTATGTTGGTGGAAATATCACTAGAAATCTAGTTAGAATGGCACAAGAAAATCTAGGTAAAACAGGTGGCACTGGCCATGTAGAAGATATAGTTACACCTAGCAACTCTGGAGGCACAAATTCATTTAAATAGTTACACATAATAAAAAGATAGGTCTTTTGACCTATCTTTTTATCTTTGTCCCAATTCCTTGTCTAATTGATATAAACCGTGGAAATTGTCTTTTATGCCTTCCAGCTTGAATATGATATCCTTCATGCTATTTTCTTCTTCTAATTGTTCCTCTATGAACCACTGTAAAAATTGGATTGTTGGATATGATTTTTCTTCCATTGCCATTTCCAATAGCTTGTTGATTTTTGAGGTAACTAATTTCTCGTGATTAAGGGCTGTTTCAAAGGCCTCAAGAAATGAATCATAGTCATTTTTGGGTTCTTCAATGGCCTGAGCCCTTACTCTTCCATCCATATCGTTGATGAAGTCATAAAATTTCATAGCATGTTCGTATTCTTCTTTTGCTTGTTCAATAAAAAAGTGAGCAAAGCCATTCATGTTTTCATCAGAGCAATATGCTGCCATTGCCATATAAACATATCCAGATGATAGCTCAAAATTAAATTGATCGTTTAATGCATTTAATAATTTTTCGGTTGCCATATTATTCCTCCTAAAATTTAGTTTGAATTTATTGTATATTTTTCATCTTTTACACTTTTATATTACCCTCTGATATGAAGTCTAATCATATTTTTAATCCATTAGTATAATACCTAAGCTCTCGTATATATTTGAGTTAATCCTGTCTGTTAAGGCAATATTCTTGTCTTTTAGATAGGCTATTAGGGCAGATTTCATGCCCTCCCCATAAATCCCATCTAGGTCACCCTGATAGTATCCATTTTGTTTTAATCTTTTTTGAACTTCAAGCACATCTGCTCCCCTATCCCCAGGCCTTAGTTCCCTAAATCCCTGGCCCATGGTACCATATATCCCATTAGTGATCAACACCAAGGTATGGTAATCCACAAGGGAGTAGAGTTCCTCTACATCCTGATTTCTCATGCGAATACAACCTGCCGAAAGATTAGCCCCTATGGATCCAGGCCTGTTTGTTCCATGAATGCCATAGGTACCCCAGGGTACGCTTATACCCATCCATCTGGTCCCGAAACCCTCCCCCCACCTTGCCCTTTCTATGATTTCAAATGTTCCCAAGGGGGTAGGTGAACTTATTTTGCCAGTAGCTATGGGATAGGATTTTATAATATCTTCGTTTTCTCTATCTATTAATTTTAGTTGCTTTCTGTCCACTTCTATGTGAATGGTATAGGCCTGTGGTTTTTCCTTTACATATACATCTCTTGTATTTATCCTCTTATCCATGGAGGCCTTGATTATGTAGTTGCCTGTAATTAAAAAGATAGATACCAAAAGCATTATGAAAAAAATCATGTAAGTATTTCTATTCATACCATCCCTCCCCTATATAGTATGCGGGATGGAATAGAATTATAAATCGGGATTATAAAATTGGTATATGCTGTATATTGATATGTTTTCCTTGCACAATAGTTTCACAATACTAGGAATTTGCTGGGTCCATATATTTAATTCGATTCCATTGTACTTTAAGATTATATCATTTAGTCCTATCAATCCTGAATTTTGAAGTATATCAATTATCCTATTTTCAACAGAGGGTATATTCATACCTCCTAGTGAGAAAAATACCTTTCTTTTCTCTTCGCTATAATCCTGCGGGTTTAATTTGCTTATTAACATAATCTTGTTCATTGCCTTGCTCCTTTATATTTATTAAATATTTTTCATTTGTCATTCTTTTTTTATTTACCCAATATTTTAATATAAAAACTATCTAATTAATTTTATGTGATATAATTAATAATGTAATATTGTTATTGAAAGGAGATTTGTGTGGAAAAATATATTGATTCACTAGCTAAATCCGTCTTGTTTGAAAATATAGATAAAGAGCAAATAATTAGACTAGTAGGCATGGTGCCCTATTCCACCGTCGACTATATAAAGGGAGATATTATTTCCTTAGAGGGCGATAGTTGCAAGGAATTAGGTATCATTTTAGAGGGAAATGTAGAGATACATAAGCCTTTCCCCTCTGGCAAGGTAGTGACTATTAACCATTTTACAGCAGGCAATGTATTTGGAGAATCTCTTATATTCAGCCATGAAAGCAGGTGTCCGGCCAATGTGGTAGCTTCCACCGGCTGCAAGATAATGTATATAGAAAAGTCTTATATCATAAAAATAATGGAGGCCAATGGGACAGCTCTCAACAATTTTGTAACGCTCCTGTCCAATAGGATTTTGATGTTAAACGAGAGAATAACCAACCTATCTTACGATACAATTAGAAAAAAGATTGCAAATATCATATTAATTGAATATAGCAAGCAGAAGAACAAGTACCTCACCCTACCTTTTTGTAGAAAAAAGATGGCTGAACTATTGAATATCCCTCGCCCTTCCTTGTCAAGGGAATTAACTAAGATGAAGGAGGACGGAATAATCGACTATCACAAGAATAAATTAAAGATAAAAGATATGAAACTTTTGGAAAAATGTCTATTGGAATAAATATAGGATTTTGGGAAATATCTACTGTAATTAAAATTATTGAAACTTTGTTAAAATTTTACTTGATTTTTCCTTTTAATCGTATATAATTGAATTGTAGCAAAATAAAGAAAGGAGGTCGTGAAGATGATCAGACTAAGAGCTATGCAATCTAACCAACAAAATTCAATACTTTTACAGACACGACCTAGGTGGAGCATTTAATTTTTGCTATTTGACTTTAAGCCATAGGTGTGTTTACCTATGGCTTTTTATATTTTATCATATCCTTATATCTTTATGTGATACTGTAATTGGCCATGGGTTTATACCTATGGCATTTTTATTTGAGGAGGGAAGAAATGAAGGACTTTAAAAAGATGTTAAAATTTATGGAAGGATTTAAACTAGTTTATTTGCTGGGAATTTTAGCTGTACTAATCTCACAACTGTTCACTACCCTAAGCCCTTTGGTACTGCAAACAACTATCGACAGTGTTATCGGTGAAGAAGCTATTGATTCCGGTATGGTTTCTTTTGCAATTGACTTTTTAGGGGGTAAAGATTTCTTGAAGGAAAACCTTTGGATTATAGGTCTAGTCCTCATAGCCATAGCTGTTTTAAGGGGATTGTTTTTATTTTTTAAGAATACCCTTTCTAGCAAGGCCGCTGAAAATTCAGCTAAAAAAATCAGGGATGATTTATATGATCACATTCAAAGACTCCCCTATGAATATCATGTGAAATCTGAAACTGGAGAACTCATACAGAGGTGTACATCTGATGTAGATACTATTAGAAGGTTTCTTGCCATACAATTGGTCGAGGTTGCAGGTTCCCTATTCATGCTCGTATTTATCTTGACTATTATATTCAATATAAATGTCAAAATGGCCCTAGCCTCTATATTGGTACTACCTATTACATTTCTTTTCTCCTTTGTTTTCTTTACAAAGATAAAGAAGGCCTTTGAGGCATCGGATGAAGCGGAGGCAAGAATGACTACGACTTTACAGGAAAACCTGACAGGTATGAGAGTA
>JBBAEY010000003.1:0-65492 GCA_041655755.1 Tissierellaceae bacterium | reverse complement strand
CCCTACAGAATATAGTTTCTCTTCATAGTCTACACTTAAAGGGAAAAAGTCAATTCCCTCCCTTGGTTCCTTTGAAGCTGTTGCTGTAGCTAAAATAACTGTATCTCCATATCGAACTAAACAGGAGCCGCTAGCTTGTTCCGCAACTTTTCCAATGGAAATGTTAATTTCTTTTCCTGCCAAATCATATTGAAATATTTTCTCCATACAATACCTCCTCGCTTGTTTTGAACTACTTATTTTAACCTAAATGACATAATTTTATCCAGTATAAATCAATAGAGCGGGAATATCCCGCTCTCTTCATTAACCTCTAATGCCCAATCTTTCAATTAAAGAACGATATCTTTCAATATCATTATTCTGAAGATATTTTAAAAATCCTCTCCTTTGACCTACCATCTTTAACAAGCCTCTTCTTGAATGGTGGTCCTTCTTATGAGACTTTAAATGCTCATTGACGGAGTTGATTCTATAGGTCAATAGCGCTATTTGCACCTCTGGAGAACCAGTATCCCCATCATGCAACTTATAATTCTCAATAATTTCACTTTTAATTTCCTTTGTTAACATTCAAACACCTCCTAAATTTATTTACTCCTATAGCTGCGTATAACGTCGAGGATTCGCAATACATAGCCATAGGTCTTATTGCCAATTCTATATTATCATAGTAGAGAATAAATGTAAATATCAATATCTATTTTTAATGGTTTCTATATCTAATTCCATTTGTTTGATAAGTTCCCCAGAATTCCTAAACCTTATATCGTCCCTTAAAAAATCCATAAATTCAATTTCTATAGTTTTACCGTAGATATTTTCACTAAAATTCAATATAAATGTCTCAATTTTCAACTTATCTCCATCAAAGGTTGGGTTATAGCCAATATTGGTAGCAGATATAAACCTTCTGTTATCAATTATGGTGTTTGTAAAGTAAACCCCGGTCTTGGGTATAACAAAACTATCTATTAGTTCAATATTAGCAGTTGGAAAACCTAGTTTGTTTCCCCTATTGCTCCCAGGTATGACATTTCCAAGTATGGAATAGGGTCTTCCTAAAGCTTTTTTAACCTCCTGTATTTTTCCCAGGGATATTAGGTTTCTAATATAGGAACTGCTTACGATATTGTCATCCACTATAACAGGATTGACCACCTCAATATCTATGCTGTATTTCTTGCCCAAATCAATCAAGTAATCAGTGTCTCCAGAGGCCTTGTAGCCAAATCTATAATCAAATCCAACTACTATTAGTTTACCATTTATCTTTTCAAGCACTATATCCCGGATAAATTCTTCTCCAGACAATCTCATGATATCCTCATTAAAGTCTAAAAGGTATACAATTTCTACGCCTAGATCCTTTGCAAGCTGAAACTTATGCTCATTATTAGTAATCATTTTTGGTTTTTCCCTCTTAATAGTTGCCCTTGTATGGCCTTTAAATAGGAGTAAAGAGGGTTTGACCCCCAATTCCCTAGATCTATCGACCATAGTTTCTATTAATTTTTGATGTCCTAAATGTAAGCCATCAAAATTACCTAGGGCAATGGCTGTTCCAAATCTTCTTTCCCTATAATTTAATAAATCAATTATTTCCATATTTATCACCTATATCACTAAAACTTTTTCCATCTTTAAAAAATAATCTGAGTCAATTTCATTAATTCTGCCAAGTCCAATAAAAGTCTCCCTGCAGTATACTCTTTGGAGCCTGCCTACAATATTGGAATCCGTAGGACTTACCTTTATAGGATTTCCATTTATTAAATTATTGTAAAATATATCATCTACTGCGTAATAGGGGATGTAATCTATGGCCTCATCAATGGGTATTAGGATTTTCGATATTTCATCAAGAGATAGATTTTCTAAATAGCTAAGACCATAGGCGTTTTCTATTTTAAAATTGCCTACACCGGTTCTCATCAAAAACGACATGTAGCCATAAGTGCCTAAATCTGATCCTATATTGTCGCATAAGCTTCTAATATATGTCCCTTTTGAACACCTTGTATAGAACAATATCTTTCTACTATTGTCAATCTTTAATATCTCCTGTTTGTATATTGTAATCTTCCTAGCCTCTCTTGGTACAACCTTGCCCTCTCGGGCTAGTTGGTATAGTTTTTTCCCCTTATGTTTTAATGCTGAATACATGGGAGGAACCTGTAGTAGTTCACCCCTGTACTTGGCCATTATTTCTATAATATCGTCATCCTTAACTTTTTTATCCGAAATGGCGAGAACCCTTCCATCCATATCCTGAGTGTCAGTTCTTGTGCCCAATGTAACTTCACTTATATATTCCTTATCCAAGTCTAAGAGAAATTCAGCTATTTTCGTTCCTTTTCCGATACATAGTGGCAAGACTCCAGATGCGTTGGGGTCTAAAGTACCAGCATGGCCAATCTTTTTTATCTTCAATTTTCTCCGCAGAAAACTAACAACATCATGGGAGGTCATACCTCTTGGTTTAAATATATTAATTACCCCGTTCATCAGTGTCACCTAAATATAATCTTTCAACAAATCTAATAGTTTCAATTCTGACTCTTCAATTGTCAAACCTACGGTAAAACCTGCAGCCCTCTTGTGGCCACCCCCATTAAAATGTGTACAAATTTCTGCTACATCCACATATCTTTTACTTCTCATACTGACCTTGACGCTTTCCTTATGGAACTCTTTCAGGATTACAGCCACTTCAACAGTAGAAATTTCCCTTAGATAAGATACTATTCCTTCGGTATCTTCCATTGTAGTCTTAGTTTCATTTAGCATATCCTGTGTAATAGAAACCATGGCAAGCTTATTATCGTAGTGCATTTCCAAGGATTTCAATGCCAATATGAACAGTTTAGTTCTTTCCAGACTCCTATTCTGATAGAGATTATTATTTATATCGGCCTTGTCAATATTGGCCCTTAATAATTCAGCCGCAATTTCATGGGTTTTTGCACTGGTATTATCATACATAAAACTTCCAGTATCTGTACTAATAGCAGTGTATAAGCATGTTCCAATTTCCTTGTCTATCTCAACTCCCATGAGCTTAATCATATCAAATATTATTTCACCAGTGGAGCTGGCATCTTTTTCTACTATATTTATGTCGCCAAAATACGTGTTACTGATATGATGGTCTATATTTATTACATACTTGGCCTTCTTTAATAGTTCCTTATTCTTTCCAATCCTATTCTCATCACCTGAATCAAGAATAACCAGGGTATCAACATCGCTGTGACCATCATAATCAACTATAGAATCGGAGTTTGGCAAAAACATAAAGTCTTTGGGTATCTCATCGCTTTTCAAAGTAAACACATCTATATTTTTGCTCTTTAGGGCTAAAGCTAAAGCCAGCATTGAACCTAGATTATCGCCGTCAGGCTGTACATGGGAGGCTATAAATACATTCTTACTGTTTACTATCTTCTCTATTGCTAGATCTATCTGACTTGCTAGAGTATGGGTCATTTTAATCTTCCTCATTATCATTTGTTCTTTTATTTACATTGTCAATTAACTTAGACATGTAAATACCCTGTTCAATAGATTCATCTAAGTAAAACATGGGCTCTGGTACATATCTTAAATCAATTTTACTTCCTATTTCTTTTCTGATGAAGCCCTTGGCACTTTGTAAACCTTCTAGGGTATCTTCCTTTTCCTCTGCATTTCCTAAAACTGAAACGTAAATCTTTGCAAACCTTAGGTCCCTTGTCACTTCAACATCTGTTATGGATGTCATAGTACTAATCCTAGGGTCCTTAATGCCATTGAGTATCAGTTCTGATACAAGTTTTTTAATCTCTTCTGATATTCTAAATAATCTTTTGCTGTTCATATGTCACCTCTATTCTAAATCTTGTCAGGATAATTTAGGGTTTATTCTTGTAGCTCTTTTAATATAAAAGCCTCTAATAAATCCCCTTCCTTAACATCATTATAATTCTCTAGGCCTAGTCCAGCCTCAAAACCAGATAATACTTCCCTTGCATCGTCTTTAAATCTTTTAAGTGAAGCAACATTTCCTTCAAAAACTACTATATCATTTCTTAATAATCTTATTTTTGAATTTCTAGTGATTTTCCCATTTACTACATAAATACCTGCAATAGTATTTCCGCTTGGGAGTCTAAAGGTGGCTCTTACCTCAGCCCTGCCCATAACCTCCTCAACAATTGTGGGTGCATGCATACCTTTAATAGCTGATTGAATATCCTCAATTGCCTCATATATTACCCTATAGGTTCTCACATCTACCTTTTCTCTCCTAGATAGCTCAATCGCATTGAGATTTGGCCTTACATTGAAACCAATAACAATAGCATTTGATGCCGAAGCCAGCATAATGTCTGATTCTGTAATACCTCCGACGCCACCATGAATAATATTGGTTTTAACCTCCTCTGTATCTAGCTTTTCTAGGGATTGTTTCAAGGCCTCTATGGAACCTCTGACATCTCCCTTTATTATGATATTCAGGTCCTTAATTTCTCCTAACTTTATTCTCTCAAACAAGTCATCTAAGGAAACCTTCTGATCTGATTTCATTTGCTGCTCTCTAGTGATTTCTTGATTTTTCTCTGCCAAGGCTCTGGCTGCCTTTTCATCATCAATGCCATATAATAAGTCTCCGGCATTTGGCACTCTAGATAGACCCAATATGACAACTGGGGTCGATGGTCCAGCTTTCTTTACCCTTTTACCCTTGTCGTCAAACATGGCCCTAACCCTTCCAAATGAAGAGCCTGAAATAACCATACTACCAACTTCGAGGGTTCCTTTTTGCACTAAAACGGTTGCCATAGGGCCCTTTCCCTTGTCCAATTGAGCTTCTACAATAGTTCCCACTGCATTCCTATTTGGATTGGCTTTTAATTCCTGTATTTCAGCTACTAGTAGTATCATTTCCAATAAATCTTCAATTCCATCGCCATTTTTTGCTGATACGGGAACTGTTATAGTATCTCCCCCCCAGTCTTCTGGCACAAGTGCATTTTCTACCAGTTCCTGTTTTATCCTCTCAATATTTGCTGTGGGTTTATCAACCTTGTTTATGGCAATGATTATTGGAACATTTGCAGCCTTGGAGTGATTTATTGCTTCAATGGTTTGGGGCATTACACCGTCGTCAGCGGCAACTACTAATATTGCTATATCAGTTACTTGAGCGCCTCTAGCACGCATGGAAGTAAAGGCTTCATGGCCTGGGGTATCAAGAAAACAAATCTTCTTATTATTGACATTTACAGAATATGCACCTATATGTTGAGTGATTCCTCCAGCTTCAGACTTGGTAACATTGGTCTTTTTGATAGCATCTAGTAGCGATGTTTTACCATGATCCACATGTCCCATTACGGTAACTATCGGGGCTCTATTTTTAAGGTCCTTTGGGTCGTCTTCGAAGTCAAGATTTATTATATCATCGACAATGTCAGCACTTTCCAATGAATCTTTATTTACACTTAATTCAATTCCAAATTCCTCAGCTACAATAATAGCTATATCTGAATCGATGGCCTGGTTCTGATTTACCATGACCCCAAGATTAATTAATTTTGAAATAATTTGAGATGGACTTACAGAAATCAAATCTGCTAGTTCCTTTACAATAATATTTTCACCTATTTCTATTATATCCTCATCCCTTTCTTTTTTAGTGTCCCTACTATTTTTCCCATGGTCTGTTCTCTTATTTTTCTTCCTAGCCTGTTTTTTATTAGTATGTTTTTTCTTTTTAGGGGATTCACTTTTTTCTTCTTTTTTTGCTGGTTCTTTGCCAGATACTTCTTTAGTTTCCTCTTTAGTTTCCTCTTTAGTTTCCTCTTTAGTTTCTTTTTTAATATCCTCTTTAGCCATCTTGGGCTTTGTCTTCTTCTCATCCTTATCAGTTAAAATGGATTTGACAAGGTTGGCATCTTCGTCACTTAAGGTACTCATGTGGCTATTCACACCAATACCTAAGTCAGATAATTTATCAATCAAATCCTTACTGCTTATATTTAGCTCTCTTGCCAATTCATATATTCTAATTTTTTTCATATTTTATACCCCCTATTTTCTTTTAAGGTGATATCTTTAATTTTTTTCCCCTCCGACTACCTTTTTTAATTCATCATATATTTCTTCGGGTATTTCCGTATCTAAGGCTTTGGATAAGGTTCTATTCTTCTGCGCTTTTTCCAAGCAATTGATGTTTGGACATATATAGGCTCCACGCCCATTCAATTTACCAGTTAAATCTACTACTATACCTTTTTCAACATTTTTTACTATCCTAACCAGTTCTTTCTTTGCCTTGTTTTCACCGCATCCAATACACTTTCTAAGAGGAACCTTTTTCACTTTCACTTAATCACCCCTTACTCAAATTGCTCACTATATTGGGATTCCGATTTAATATCTATTTTCCAATTTGTCAATCTTGCAGCTAGTCTTGCATTTTGTCCCTCTTTCCCAATTGCTAAGGATAATTGATAGTCTGGTACAACGACTATGGCGGATTTTTCATCCTTATTTACAATTACCTTAACCACCTTGGACGGGCTAAGACTATTAGCTATGAATTCCTCCATATCTTTACTCCAGATTACTATATCTATCTTCTCCCCTTTTAGCTCTCCAACTATAACCTTTACCCTACTGCCCTTTGAGCCTACACAGGCACCTAGTGGATCTACATTTGGATCCTTAGAGAAAACAGCTATTTTTGTCCTTGAGCCAGCCTCACGAGAAATTGAGTATATCTCTACGATACCGTCGTTAATCTCCGGCACCTCTAACTCAAACAACCGCTTTACAAGATTTGGATGGGATCTAGACAATACTATTTGAGGACCTTTTGTAGTCTTCTTCACTTCTAAAATTAATAGTTTAAGTCTATCACCTTGATTATATTCTTCAAATTCGATTTGCTCTGACGGTGGCAGCACGCCCTCTGTCTTTCCTAGATCTATAAATACGTTGTTTTTGCTTATTCTCTGAACCATACCAGTAATAATTTCATTTTCCCTGTTTATAAATTCATCAAATATAACATCTCTCTCAGCATCTCTTATCCTTTGCATCACTACCTGCTTTGCTGTTTGGGCTGCAATTCTTCCAAAGTCCTTAGGTGTAATTTCCACCTTGACTATATCTCCGATTTCATATTTGTCATCAATTTGTTTTGCATCATCCAGATCTATTTCAAGGTACTCGTTTTCTATAGAATCTACAACTTCCTTTAAGGCAAGAACCTTTACCTTACCTGTATCCCTGTCTATTTCAACCTCTGCATTTTGAGATGCTCCAAAGTTTTTTTTGTAACTGGAGATAAGTGCCGATTCAAGGGCATCAAAAATTATTTCCTGTGAAATGCCCCTGTCCTTTTCTATTTCGAGAAGAGCATTTATAAAATCTCCATTCATCAACTAAACCTCCTTAAAATTTTATCACCAATTTGATTAAAGCAATCAATTCTTTTTTAATATTAATAAACTTTTCATTATCCAGCCTTAATACTATCTCTTCTTCGTCATATCTATCTAATATACCGAAGATTTGCTTATGATTGTCTAAAGGCTTGTATAACCTTATTTCAACTTCCTTGCCCAGGTTTCTCTCTAGATCTCTGTCGTTTTTAAGTGGTCTATCCAAGCCAGGAGAGGACACCTCTAAATAATAGGGCGTTGATATGGGATCTTCCTTGTCTAAAGCGTCCCCCAAGACCTGACTCATTTGTTGACAGTCGTCCAATGTGACTCCACCAGTTTTATCGATGTAAATCCTTAGGAAATAAGCCGATTTATCTCTTTCATATTCAAGGTCAACTAGTTCATAGCCCAGTTCATCTGCTATGGGCTCAGCAATTTTAACAACCTTACCTATTATCCCTTTTCTATTCATTCAATCACCTCCACATTTATTATCCCCAATTAACTATATTCGAATAAAAAATCAAGAGTGGGCCAGCCCACTCTTACATGAAAACTAATAATTTGTCAAGATAATTATATCACAAATCTAGGAAAAATCAAATATTAAAAAGGGAAATTTGATTGCTATATGGCAAATCTTTTAAGCATCCATGGTTAGTTAATACTTCAAGCACTGGTTTACTTACTTTTCCCCTATTTACTAGGTCTTCAATAGAGATGAATTTAGAGATTTCTCTCTCTTCAATAATTTTTCTAGCAACATTTTCACCAAGGCCTTCTAGGCTCTTTAGTGGTGGTAGAATTCCATTTTCATCTATTATAAACTTGTCGCTATCTGATTTATAAATATCAACTCTTTGAATTTTAAATCCTCTTAAATACATTTCTAGAGCTACCTCTAAAACAGTTAATAGGTTCTTTTCTTTTGCTGTTGCACCATTACCTAGCTTTTCCAGCTCATTAATCTTTTTGCTAATAAAATCTTTTCCTTTTATAACGAGGTCTGCATCGAAGTCGTTTACCTTTATGGTAAAATAGGTAGTATAAAAGGCTTGAGGATAATATACCTTAAAATATGCAATCCTAAAAGACATCATAACATATGCCGCAGCATGGGCCTTGGGGAACATATACTTAATCTTTTTACATGAATCTATATACCATTCCGGGATGCCGTATTCCCTCATTTCCTTTTCATCTTCGTCCGTTAATCCTTTTCCCTTCCTTACTTTTTCCATAATCTTAAATGACTTCTTTTTATCCATTCCCGCATTGATTAGATTGAGCATAATATCCTCCCTAGTAGATATAACTCTACCTAGGGGTGCAACATTGTCTTTTACAAGATTTTGGGCATTGTTTAACCAAACATCCGTACCATGTGACAAGCCGCTAATCCTGACCAAGTCAGAGAATTTTTCCGGCTTTGTATCAATTAACATTTGCCTGACAAACTTGGTTCCAAATTCTGGAATACCCAGAGTCCCAACCTTACAGTTAAAGTCCTTGTCACTTATCCCAAGGGGCTCACAACTAGTAAATAGCTTCATGGTCCTTGCTTCATCTAGTGCAATCTTTGTTGGATCAACTCCTGTAATATCCTCTAGCATTCTAATAATTGTAGGTACATCATGGCCTAGAATATCCAATTTCAATATCCTACCGCTAATGGCATTATAGTCAAAATGAGTCGTAATAACTCCTGACTTTTTATCATCAGCAGGGTATTGGATTGGGGTGAAGTCTAAAATATCCTTGTGTTTGGGAACTATCATTACACCACCAGGGTGTTGGCCAGATGTTCTCTTAATTCCAGTACATCCTTTGACCAGCCTATTAATCTCAGCAGAGTTAATATTTATATCTTTTTCTTCAAAATATTTCTTAACAAAACCATAAGCAGTCTTATCGGCAATGGTACCTATGGTACCAGCCCTAAAGACATAACCCTTGCCAAATAGTTCCTCTGTATATTTATGGGCTACAGCTTGATACTCTCCTGCAAAGTTTAGGTCAATATCTGGCTCTTTATCTCCTTCAAATCCAAGAAAAACCTCAAAGGGAATATCCTGTCCGTCCTTATTTAGTCTTGCCCCACAGACAGGGCAATCTTTATCTTCTAAATCAGATCCTGAGGATACAGAGCCATCATCAAAGAATTCATTGTACTTACATTCTGGGCATATATAGTGAGGAACTAGAGGGTTTACCTCTGTTATTCCACTCATAGTAGCCACAAATGAGGAGCCAACAGAACCCCTTGAGCCTACTAAGTATCCATCTTCTAAGGATTTCCATACTAGTTTCTGTGCTATTATATACATTACAGCATAGCCATTTTTGATGATGGAATTTAGTTCCCTATCAAGCCTTTCACTTACAATCTCTGGAAGAGGGCTGCCATATACTTCCGCTGCCCTTTTATAGGTTATCTCCTTTAGCTCATCTTCAACACCATCAATTATTGGAGGATATGTTCCCTCCGGTATAGGGATTATTTCTTCAACCATATCATTTATCAAATTAGTATTTGTAACTACAACTTCATAGGCAGATTTTTCACCTAAATAAGCAAACTCATCCAGCATTTCATCTGTGGTTTTAAAATATAGGGGGGCTTGCTGATCAGCATCGGAAAATTTCTGTCCGTACATCAATATACGTCGGTAAACCTCATCTTCAGGTTCTAAAAAATGGACATCGCCAGTGGCTACTACTGGCTTATTAAATCTCTTACCTAGACCGTATATATCCATGTTTATCTGCCTTAATTGATCCTCATTTTTAACCTTTCCATTCCTTATTAAATGTGCATTATTTCCAATAGGCTGAATTTCAAGAAAATCATAAAACCTAACTATATCCTCTATATCATTCTTTCCCCTATTGCTTATAATAGCCCTATACAGTTCACCCGATTCGCAGGCACTACCCAAGATCAGGCCCTCTCTATGGGATTCCAATAAAGATTTTGGAATTCTTGGCCTCCTATAAAAATAATTGATATGTGATTCAGAAACCAATTTATATAAGTTTTTTAATCCTACTAGGTTCTTTACCAACAATATTATATGATAGGTCTCTTCCTTAGAGAGATCCTTATTCGAATTCAATTCGTTAATCTGTTTAAAACTACCTATATTATTTTCCTCTAATATATCCAAGGTCTTCATAAGTATTTCCGCTGTAGCACTTGCATCGTCAATAGCCCTATGATGATTAATGAGTTCAACATTCAAGTGTTTTGCAACAAGATTTAGCTTGTGACTTTTCAAGGAGGGAAAAACCGCCCTCGATAACTCCAGGGTGTCCAATATTGGGTTAGTTAACTCTAGCCCAATATTTTTTAAATTTTCCCTGATGAATCCAGTATCAAAAGATGCATTATGTGCGACAATAACGTGTTCAGCCATGAAATCCTTAAATTCCAAAATAACCCTATCAATTGTAGGCATATCCCTTACCATTTCATCAGTTATACCTGTAAGTTGGGTAATCATAGTAGGTATAGGTCTTTCTGGGTTTACTAATTGACTAAATCTATCTACTATTTGTCCATTTTCAATTTTGATGGCCCCAATTTCCGTAATCTTATCGTTTATAGACGATAGACCTGTAGTTTCTATGTCAAATACGATAAATGTTGAGTAGCTCTTATTTTCATCAAAATTAGAAACTATCTTTTTCTTGTCGTTAATCAAATAACCCTCCATACCATAGATGATTTTCAGGCCTAATTCACCGGCAACATTCATAGCATCAGGGAAGCCTTGTACAACGCCATGGTCCGTTATTGCCAAGGCTTTGTGCCCCCATTTTTTGGCCCTAGAAGCTAGTTCTTTGATAGAACGTATCCCATCCATTGAACTCATTTGGGTATGAAGGTGTAGTTCAACTCTTTTTTCTTCAGAATTGTCCTCTCTACCTTTTTTATCTATTTTGCTTATTGACTTAAGCATCATTACTATTGATTTAGAATAATTGTCATAAACCACATCTCCAAAGATTCTTGTATAGGTCTCTTCTTTAATATTATTTAGAAAATTCACCCTTTGATCCTCAGCTATAAAGGCCTTAACAGTGATTGAATCGGTTAAATCTGAAACGTGAAAGGTGACAAGTGTCTTGTTATTTCTAATATTCATGGTATCTAGTTGGAATACTTGTCCCTCAATGATACAGGAACCAGTTTCTAAATTAATTTTCCTAATGCTTATTGGATCACCCTTTACAGCTTTACCGTAGGTAAAATGTTTGTTTCCCGTAGTTTTCATATTGCTTCCCATGTCTAGATTTCTAACAATATTATTGGCTATTATTTTTTCTTCTTCTTCCTTGATATTTAGAAAGTCATCCTCTTTTTTAAATTTATCGTTTGAGATGGTAACATCTATTTCAAGACCCAGTTCGTCATAAATTTTCTCTTTAACTTGATTTACAATATCATTGTTTTCCAATAGATGGAAGGCTATATCATTGGGGGTTGAGATTACCAGGGTTCCATTATTGAATTCCCAGCCTAATTCCTTGACCCATGAACTACTAGATTGAATCCTAGCTATAATTATATCAAGGATACTTTGCCTATAAAAAAGTATCTTATCCTCTATTTCTCCATCAATTGAGTAGCTAATTTTAATCCCTAGATCAAAACTCTGAAATTTCGATTTAAAATAGTCCCTTATTCTATCACAATCTATTCTATCAATTAACTTATTTGAATTTAAAAAAATTGTCATATCTAATATATCCTTTTGAACGACAACCTTTTCGATGATAGGATCTATATCAGTGGTTAAATCTAACTGTTCCTTCGAACTTATATTAGAAAGATATAAGTTTCCCCTAGTCATTAGTAGATTATACCTCCTTTTGTATGATGTGATTACATCTTTTCTATTTCCTTTATCAGTTCATCCAGTAACTCACTTTCTTTTACCTTCTTTATAATTTTGCCTTTCTTAAAAATTAGACCCTCTCCATGGCCACCAGCTATTCCTATATCAGCTTCTCTAGCTTCGCCAGGGCCATTTACAGCACAACCCATTATGGCAACCTTAATATGTTTTCCTATGCCTTCAAGCCTCTTTTCTGCATCTTCTACAATTTTAATTAGGTCTATATGTGTCCTTCCACAGGTTGGACAAGATATAATTTCAAGCCCATCTCTCAGTAAATCTAATGATTTTAATATCTCCCTGCCAACTTTAACTTCTTCTACAGGATCACCCGTCAGTGAAATCCGTATGGTATCACCTATTCCCATGGAAAGCAAACTTCCAATCCCGACAGATGATTTCACAGTACCTCTCCATATGGGACCAGCTTCAGTTATTCCCAAATGCATTGGATAATCAACAATCTTGGACATCTTTTCATATGCTTTTATGGTCAAGGGAACATTACTAGCCTTAAGGGAAATTTTTATTAAATTAAAGTCCATATCTTCCAATAAGCGTATCTGTTCCAGAGCACTGTAAACCATTGAATTTTCGTTAACACCATTATACTTATCTAAAAACTCCTGTTTTATTGACCCTGAATTTACTCCTACCCTAATAGAAATACCCTTGTCCTTACAGGCCTTAACAACCTCCCTTACCTTATCTAAGGAACCTATATTTCCAGGGTTTAATCTTAGACCATCAATACCATACCTTATAGACTCCAAGGCAAGTCTATAATCATATTGAATGTCTGCCATAATCGGAATATTAATCCTCTCTTTTATCTCCACGATGGCCTTAGCATCATCTATGTCAGTTATAGCAGATCTGATAATATCGCAACCAGCCTCCTCTAGAGAAAGAATCTGCTTAACTGTATTCTCCACGTCCTTGGTAACGGTGTTGGTCATGGATTGGACTGAGATAGGATTATCCCCTCCTATTAGAACATTTCCAACCTTTATCACCCTAGTATTTCTTCTTTCCACTTTATTCACCTTCTAAATAATTTTTAATTTAATTATATCCCTATAGGTAACTAACAGCATCAAAGAGATAAGCAAAACAAATCCTATAAAATGTATAAAACCCTCTTTTTCAGGGTCAATAGGCTTGCCCCTAATAAGTTCAATCAGTAGGAATACTATTCTGCTTCCATCCAGAGCCGGAATTGGTAAAAGGTTGAAAAACCCTAAATTTACACTGATAAATCCTAGCAACAAAAACAAGTTATAGATTCCCAGTTTGGCAGCAGTACCCACCTCCTGAATTACACCCACAGGACCCGTTAAATGTTCTATCCCAACCTGGCCCTTGAATAGTGACACAAAAAAGTCTACCATGAGGGTTAAGAACATATATGTCTTTTCAAAGCCACCCCTAATACTTAACATAAGTGATTTTTCATATCTTGGTTCGATACCTATAATAACTCTATCTCCATCCTGAACGGGTATTATATAGAATCTTTCTATCTTCTCATTTCTTTCCACAACTATTTCCAATTCTTCATTTGCTTTCGAATTGTTAATTGAATCTACTATGGAATCCCAGTTTTTAATTCTTGTCTTATTTATTTCAACTATTGTATCATTAGGGACTATGCCTCCCTGTTCTGCTGGCAGGCCGGGAATCGGGTTCTCAACAGTAGTAGTTGGAGTCCCTAGCCCAAAGCTTATGATTGAAAACAGGACTATGGCTAAAATAAAGTTCATAATGGCCCCTGCGGCTACTACTGCAATTCTTGATAGGACGGAAACATTGCTAAAACCCCTAGGGTCATCTGAAGCCTCATCTTCTCCCTCCATCTTTACATATCCTCCAATTGGCAATAGCCTTAGGGTATATTTTGTATCTCCCTTGCTCTTTTGCAATAGTTTTGGACCCATGCCTATAGAAAACTCGTTAACTTTGATACCTACAAACTTTGCCACAGCAAAATGTCCAAATTCATGTACTAGAACCACCATCAAAAATACAAATATTGCTGAAATTGCTGTTAACATTTAAACACCACCTAATCTAATTTATAAATATGCTAATAAAATAGTATACTACCGGGGCGCTAAAAATTATGCTATCAAATCTATCTAAAACACCGCCATGCCCTGGCATTATAAAACCATAATCCTTTATTCCCGATATCCGCTTTATTCTAGAGGCTACCAAGTCGCCTAATTGTGCTATTATTGAGGTAAAAACCGAAAGTATAATCATCTTCCAAATCGGTGTAATTTCGAAATAGATTGAAAAAATAAACACGATTATAAGTGTCCCAATTATACCTCCAATAGATCCCTCTATGGTTTTCTTGGGACTAATAGATGGACATAGCTTGTTTTTCCCAAACAAGTTACCTACAATATAGGCAAAAGTATCGGTAGCAAATGCAATAATAAATACAAGGTATAAAAATATGGTTTTGTCTAAAAATACTATATGTAAAAGCATAAAAGGAATATATATTATACCCAATAATGTAACTGCAATTCCTTCAATGGACACACTCTTATTGAAAACCATAGAAATGAGTGTAAGTAGTATTAGTATTACTACAAATGGAAGTAGATAGTTATTAAAAAATAAATAGAATATATAAATACCTAAGCTGCCAATATACCCTAGATAATAGCTAGGGATAGTTTTTTTTGTCTCCATGGCCTTATAAAATTCCCTCAAGCCAATTAAAGAAATCAAAAAAACAGAAATATACAAGTAATTTCCACCTTTATTTAGGATAAAAACCAACAGCAATAAACCAATTATTCCACTAAGAATTCTTTTATATATTTCTTTCACCTAAATTCCTCCATACCGTCTGTTTCTATTTTGAAAATCTATAATCGATAATAGCAGGTCCCTTTCAGTAAAATCGGGCCACAATATATCAGAGAAGTAAAATTCAGTATATGCCATTTGATAAAGCATAAAATTACTTAGCCTCAATTCACCGCTAGGCCTAATTAATAAATCAGGATCTGGTTGGTTTCCGGTGTATAGATATTTGGAGAAAAGCTCCTCATCAATATTATCTATATCTAGATTTTCCTTGATAACATCATTATATAGAAGCTTAATGGCCCTTATAATTTCATCTCGACCACCATAGTTTAGACCAATATTTAATACCATACCTGTGTTAGATGAAGTTTTCTTAATGGCCCTGATAACTTCATTCCTTGCAAATTCTGGTAGCCTCTCTATATCTCCCAAAATTTGAATCCTTATATTGTTTTTGTAGAGTTTTTTCAATTCCCTTCTAATATATTGGACCAAAATCTTCATAAGTCCCTGGATTTCTTCTACAGGTCTTTTCCAATTCTCCGTTGAGAAGGCATACAAAGACAGATATTTTACTCCAAGGGTTGAGGCAGCTTCCACAACTTCAATTACTTTTTCCATTCCTTGCTGATGGCCAAAATTCCTTGGCAGTAGTCTTTTCTCAGCCCATCTTCCATTGCCATCCATTATGATTGCAATATGCTTTGGAATCTTGCTATAATCAACTATCTTTTTTAATTGTTCAACATTTAATTCCTTATGATCCAAAGTGCCACCCCATTGTTAAAAACCCCTTCGTTCAAGAAGGGGTTTTGCTATATTTCCATTAATTCATCTTCTTTATTTTTTGTCACCATATCGATTTCATTAATATAGTTATCGGTTATTTTCTGGATTTCATCCTCAGCGAGTCTTTTGTCGTCCTCACTTATTTCCTTGTCCTTCTCCATCTTCTTCAGTCTCTCGTTCAAGTCTCTTCTTATGTTTCTTATGGCAACCTTGGAGTTTTCTCCATTCTTTTTGACGACCTTAGCTAATTCCTTCCTTCTTTCCTCAGTTAGAATAGGTATTATTAGTCTAATTAGTTTCCCATCATTTGAAGGATTTAAACCTAAATCTGACTTCAAAATTTCCTTCTCAATAATTGGTATTAGATTTGCATCCCAGGGCTGTATAACTAATAGTCTAGGTTCTGGAGCTGAAATGCTTCCAACCTGTTTCAAGGGTGTTATCTGGCCATAATAATCGACAGTAATCTTATCAAGTAAGGCTGGATTTGCCCTTCCTGCCCGAATACCCTGTAGTTCTTCCCTGTAAACCGATACTGTTTTTTTCATCTTCTCTTCTGCTTCTTTATAAAGACTAGTATACATAATTAATCCTCCTTTACTTGCGTTCCTATTTTCTTGCCCATGACAACGTCCATAATATTGCCTGGCTCATCTATTCCAAATACAATTAGGGGAATATTATTGTCCATACAAAGTGATGTTGCAGTCGAATCCATAACTCCCAATCCCAAACTAATGATGTCCATATGCTTTAAAGTATCGAATTTCTTAGCCTTATTATTCACCTTAGGATCAGAATCGTATACTCCATCAACTCCTTTTTTAGCAAGGAGTATTACTTCGGCCTCGACCTCCGCTGCCCTCAGGGCTGCCGTGGTGTCTGTTGAAAAATAAGGATTCCCTGTACCTGCTGCAAATATGACAACCCTTCCTTTTTCCAAATGTCTTATGGCCTTTCGCCTAATATATGGTTCAGCAATTTGCCGCATATCTATTGCTGATTGTACTCGAGTATCCACGTCAAGATTTTCAAGAGAGTCTTGCAAGGCCAAGGCATTCATTACAGTCCCTAGCATCCCAATATAGTCTGATGTTGTTCTGTCAATTTCCTTGCTAGACTTTCCTCTCCAAAAATTGCCGCCTCCAACAACTATAGAGATTTGAATACCCAATTTATGTAGTTCTTTTACTTGTGAAGAAATAAGGTTTAATGTGTCAATATCTATGCCGTTACCCTTTGCCCCGGCCAGTGCCTCACCGCTTATTTTTAGGACAATCCTCTTAAAGGCTGGTTCCATCTCTTTCACTCCTAGTAATAAATATTAGTGCTTAAATGGAGAACAAGGTATGTTCTCCATTAAGTTATATACCTATTTGCTTAGCAACTTCTTCGGCAAAGTCCTCTTCTTTTTTCTCAATTCCTTCCCCGACCTCATATCTCACAAATCTTCTAATTTTAATATTTTCTCCAATCTTACTTATCTTTTCATTGAGTAAGTCTCTGATTTTTACATCAGGGTCCTTTATAAAATTTTGATCGAGTAAACAAACTTGCTCAAAATACTTTTCTATTCTTCCTTCAACGATTTTTGCTGCTATATGCTCTGGTTTTCCTTCATTGACAGCTTGGTGTGTCAATATTTCCTTTTCTTTATTTATTTCGTCTTCACTGACTTCTTCCCTAGACACATATTTGGGGTTAGCAGCTGCAACCTGCATAGCTAAATCCCTGACAAATTGTTTGAATTCCTCATTTTTTGCAACAAAGTCAGTTTCTGAATTCACTTCAATAAGTACACCTATTCTTCCTCCGTGAATATATGAATCTACTAAACCTTCAGCAGCAACTCTACCTGCCTTCTTTGCAGCTTTTGAAAGACCTTTTTCCCTTAGATAGTCAATTGCCTTTTCAATATCTCCATTGTTTTCAACTAAAGCATTTTTACAGTCCATCATTCCTGCTCCAGTTCTTTCTCTCAATTCTTTTACTGTTGAAGCACTAATGCCCATATTTTCTCCCTCCTATATTGTTAAAAATGGTAAGAGCACAAGGAATTATCCTTAAAAACCCTTACCCTTTTATCTTATTCTTCCTCTATATCATCTATTTGTTCGCCTTGTTTGCCCTCTAATACTGCATTTGCCATTGTCTCTGTTAGAAGCTTTACAGCCCTTATAGCATCGTCATTCCCAGGTATTACATAGTCAATTTCATCTGGATCGCAGTTAGTATCGACTATTGCAACAACTGGTATATTGAGGATTTTAGCTTCTTTAACTGCTATTCTTTCTTTTCTAGGATCTACCACAAACAAAACATCTGGAGTCCTATTCATATTTTTAATTCCACCGAGAAACTTTTCCAATCTCTCAGCTTCGTGTCTCAACTTAATAACTTCCTTTTTAGGAAGTAAATCGAAAACACCTTCCTCCTCCATCTTTGCCAACTCATGGAGCCTATCTACCCTTCTCCTGATAGTGTTATAGTTTGTAAGCATACCACCTAACCATCTTTGGTTAACATAGTGCATATTGCTCCTTTTAGCCTCTGTTTCAATAGCTTCTTGAGCTTGTTTTTTAGTGCCTACAAATAAAACCTCTCCACCTTCTAGAACAACATCTCTTACGAAATTATAAGCCTCTTCTACCTTCTTTACAGTTTTCTGTAAATCAATAATATAGATGCCATTTCTTTCAGTAAAGATGTATTCTGCCATTTTAGGATTCCATCTTCTAGTCTGGTGTCCAAAGTGTACCCCAGCTTCTAGTAATCCTTTCATTGTAATTACTGACATTATCTTCACCTCCGAGTTTTTTCCCTCCATTCCCTTCACGTATTTAAGGAACCCTTAGGCACAACCTTAAATATCTGGGAATGTGTGTAATCACTATAGTAGTATAACACAAGACTTTTATCAAATCAATCTTTTTAATATTTATTTATTATTATGAATTTTTAATATCATATCTATTTCCCTTACTCCCTTGTTTAGCTTTCTAGCGATTTCCTCACGAGTTAAACCAATTGAGCGTAAATCAATAATCTTTTTGATATATGCATCCTCCTGATTTTCATCAATTGGAGCTTTTACATTACTTTCGGGCTTTTTCGCAATTGTTTGGTCTTGAAGATTATGATATTTATTGTCCTTATGATTTATCTTATCTATTAATTCCAGCTTGCCATCAATTATTTGATCAAAGTTTTCTATTATCTCCTCGGTCATTCTGTAATATTCCTTTATGTCTTCTTCAACCTTATTTAAACCCTCAACATTAAGCTTATCCCTTTTCATATCCTTTGCAATCATAAACAAGGATAGCATTATTAAAATTAATCCAATTACATTAAAAACGAGTATTAACATTTCACACCTCAGTTATCTTTATCATATATGAATGTCTATATTTTTTCCTATTGAATTAGAGTCTAGCTTTTCTTCAATTTTATCTTCATCTTCTTCTTTTTTACCTTGTTTTTTTCTCTTTTTATTGTTTGACATATATTGATTTTTCTCTTCCCCATCCCTTTTAATCTTTGATTCACTACTTTTCTCAGTATCCATCACTCTTTTTTTGTTTCTATCTAGGTCCTTTTCCTGCTGAACAACAGTACTGTCTAAGATGTTTCTATGTTTTTCACCCTCATTATGTTTAATCCTAGACACTTCTTGGGATTTTGGAATCATCACATTATAATCAATTGGTTTAATAGACATCATACCACTCCTTAGTATGAACCAACTCTAATATCCCCACCATCTTCATAGAATGTGCACCTTCTCATTTCGTCTCTTATATACATAAAACTGTTGCCAATTACAATCTTTACCCCTGGATATATTGTATCCGAGACCTTTATTTGCCCTCTCGACATGTCTCCCATCTTTTGTGTAACTTGGACTAATTCTTTCTCTGCCCTAATTATCTCGTCATCTAATTGAATCTTTACTTTTGATAAGTCACTATATAGTTCTAGCTTTTTCCCATCCAATTTACCAGTCTTTTTCAAGAGTTCTAAGACCTTTAAAGACTGCTCTATTCTTTCTATATTGCTTTTCTTTACTTTTATTTGTTCCTCTAATTCATTGGTCTTTAATTTTAACTCTGGATCTATGCCAACTTCTAATACAGTGGTTGTCGCCATGGATGAGCCAATGATTTTGGCTCTGATTTCAAATTTGGCCCTACATATTCCACCTACAATAAGGCCCTTCCTTCCAATAACCAAAATATTTGATTTTGAAGATACATCGCTGTGCATAATGGCCTCAGCTGCAATATTTCCCCCAACATTTATGATTGAATTTTCAATGAATTTTGTAGACAGGTTCCCGTTGCTATTAACAGTTAATTTATTATAACCCTGAATTCCTTGTCTTATTAATACATCTCCATTACATTGGATTAAACCACCCTCTACTGCTCCCTTAACCTCAACAGAGCCTGTAGTAGTCAAGCTAAAACCATTCAATATATCCTTATTTATTATAACATTTCCGGTAAAATCTATATTGCCAGTTGAGTTATTTATGTAATCTAAAACTAAAAGCTCTGACACGCTAATCTTTCCATTGTTGAATTCAACTAAACCATCAATTAAAGATTCTAAAAACCTACTATCGGAAGATACTAATGTATTTTTCCCATAGGAAAATCTAGGTGTCTTACCTTTTGCATGTGGAATTGGATTTCCATTTACCTTTATTCCATCAATACCTTCTACTGGAGGTATTATTTCAGCCAGTATATCACCTTTTTTAACCACATTTATAGAATCTAGCTCCTTATAGTCGACAGTTCCATCTTCCCTTAGTTTTGGCAACATTGGTCTATTCATATCGAAATAATATTTTATAGTTCCGTCCTTACCTGCTACTGGGGCCTTACCCTCAGCAATTTGGATTTTCTCGTTTAAGTTGTTACATTCCAGAAGTCTCAGCAATAAGTCCTCATCTAATCCGTGTGAAAAGTATTCTTTCACTTGCTGTAAAATACTATCCTTTTCATCTAAACAACTTAGGGCTTTTTCTTCGTCTTCTTCATCATTCTTGCTAACTATTGTTATGTAACCACTTATACCGTCCCCGCTAATGTCTAATATAATATTTTGACCTATCTTGTACATATTTACCTCCTATTAGCTTCCATCTATTCCTTGCTTTTTTAAATGATTTTTCATCTTTAAGATGGCTTTGCTATGTACTTGTGAAATTCTCGATTCAGACAGTTCCATGATATGTCCAATCTCCTTGTAGGTTAATTCCTCATAATAATATAGTGTAATTACGGTTTTTTCATTTTCTGATAATTCATCAATTGAACTAACAAGAATTTCTTTAATTTCCTTATCTAAATAAGCTTCATCTGGTGAATGTTCTTCATTCTTAAATTCACTAGAATATTCTCCCCTGGTCAAAAGAACCTCTTCTAAAGACGAGACATTGAATGTCGATATATCGGATAGCAATATCTCAAGTTCATTTAGGCTAATGTTTAATTCACTAGAAATTTCATCATTAGTCGGCGATCTTCCAAATTTATTTTCTAATGCAAATATTGCATTTTGTACATCTCTTGATTTTTTACGTAAAGATCTAGGAATCCAATCCAATTTCCTAATGCTGTCTATGATTGCCCCTTTTATTCTAATTTGAGCATAGGTTTCAAATTTAATATTTTTCGATATATCAAATTTGTCTATACTATCTATTAGCCCTAGGATACCGTAACCCATTAAGTCATCGTATTCTATCTTACTTCCATAGTAGTTGTACATCCTCCCAGAGACAATCTTTACTAGATTAATATAATATTCAATTAAACCTTTCTTTAAATCCCTATCTTTTGTATCCTTGTATTTGATCCATAAGCTATCAATATCCATCCCTATCCCCCCATGGAAATCATATTGTTTTTTCTCCATGGCCAATTGTCCTGACATGTAGCGAACCATCTGTAGAGTCTAATATAATTGTTCTTCCAAAATTACCCCCAGTGTCTTCAGAAATTATTCTTATATTTAGCTCTTTTAATTTAGATTTGGTTGCAACGACATTTCTATCGCCAATCCTAAGCATATCATTGCTTGAATTGAAATTAAACATTTGGGAGCCACCTGCAATTTTAGCTACTAAATTGCTTTTATTTGCTCCTAAGGTCAGCATTTGGCGTATCAATTCGTCAATACCAGTATCTGCAAACTTTGCCTTATTGTCATTGTTTTTAATTTCCTTGCTCGATGGCAACATTATATGAGCTAAGCCCGCTACTTTATTGACCTTATCGTACAAGGTTATTCCAACACAAGAACCAAGACCCAAGGTCGTTAAGTTGTTTGGTGCCTTTGTAATATTTAAATCTGCCATTCCCACTTTTATAGTTTCAATATTCATCTAACTTACCCCTAATGCTTTTAATATTTTTTCAAAAGATTTTAAATTTGGTAGGAAAAATAAATTTCCAGAAACGAGATTTTGATCTTCCTCGAATACAGTTTCTATCATTAAAGCGTGATCAGCAACATGACCATATTGTATGGCTGGGACACTCAATATAGCACCTGCCATGTCTATTGAAATTGATGGAACTGAAATAAAAATCTTTAACCCTGTTAAGGTCGACAACGAATTTGCATACGAGGATGCTAATATATTTCCTATTTCTGATAAGGCTGATATGTCCATTTCATCTAAGTTTTTATCTTCTTTTTTCCTATTAAATAAAATATTCGTTAAATTTATTGCTGAGTCGATGTCCAAGGCAAACATCATATTGCCAATTATATCTTCTGTCAATTCAAAATAAATGCCTATGACTAGGTTTTCTTCACCGCCTAAAATTTCAGCTACCTTCTGAAATTCTAATATGCGAACATTGGGGACATTCATATCTACCTTTTTAGATATCATGCTTGCCAGAGCAGTTGCAGCATTGCCTGCACCGATATTTCCCAATTCCTTCAATACATCTATCATAAAATTGTTCAGATTATCAACATTTATAGTCATATTGCACCCCTAATTTTCGAGTAGTTTTGAAAGCTCAAGTAAAATTATTAACCTGTTTTCAATTTTCCCAATGCCTGAAACATAGGAGATGTCCTCATTATCTGCGATGGGCATTATATCAATGTTCTTATTATGAATTTCCATCACTTCAGAAGATGAATCTACTATTAGTCCAGCTACAATTTCATCCTCTGTGACAATGATAATACGAGAGTTGTTGTCTATCTCCTTTAATTCCATGTTTAATTTTTGCCTTAGGTCTATCAGGGGTATTACCTCACCTCTTAAATTAATTACCCCTTTTAAATGTTTTGTACTATTGGGTATCCTAGTAAACTTTTGCATCCTTTCTATGGATATTACCTTGTCTATAGGAAATCCATAATACTCCTTATTAAGTTTGAAAGTAACATATTTGTTATCTGTTGCAGAAGACATTTTGCTCCCCCCTATATTAGCGAATTTACATCAAGTATTAATGAGATATTTCCATTACCAAGTATAGTAGCACCAGAAAGATATTTGGTACCATTTAAGTACTTACCTAAACCTTTGATAACAATTTCCTGCTGCCCGATTAGACTGTCGACAATTAAGCCAGCTTGTTTGTCTCCCTTGTTTATTACCACCACAACAAAATCATCCACATCTTTTTCTTCCTCTAGCTCTAATAAATCCTTCAATCGAAGTATTGACAAGGTATTTCCTCTATATAATACTATCTCCTGCCCCTGTACATCCCTGATCATATCCTCAGATATATTGATTATCTCTGTGACAGAGCTCAATGGAATAGCATATATTTCATCATTTAATCTTATTAGCAGTGCCTGTATTATGGCCAGGGTTAAAGGAATCCTTATAATAAACTTTGTTCCCTTATCTTTTACACTTTGGACCTCAATACTTCCATTAATAGACTCAATTTTGCTTTTAACTACATCCAGCCCAACTCCTCTTCCTGATACATCTGATACTATCTCGGAAGTACTAAAACCTGGTAAGAACATCAAACTTATGGTATCTTCTAGGGATAGGTTTTCTGTCTCCCTTTCCTCAATTAAACCTTTTTCTATGGCCTTTTTGATAATTATTTCTTTTTCGATACCTTTGCCGTCATCTTCAACTTCTATCACAACATTGTTACCATCTGGATAGGACTTTAGTACAACTGTTCCTTTTTCAGCTTTACCTACTTTTATCCTATCTCCTGGAAGCTCAATCCCATGATCTATGGAATTTCTAATCAAGTGTATTAATGGATCCCCTATTTCATCGATGACAGTCCTATCGACTTCTGTTTCCTCTCCACTCATTTGTAGGTCAATTTCCTTGCCTAATTCTTTTGATAAATCTCTGACTAATCTTGGGAACCTATTGAATACTCTCTCTATAGGAACCATCCTTACCTTCATTACTGCATCGTGCAAGTTTGTCGTTATTCTTTCCAGATATTCTATTGCTTCAGTCATGTTTTCTCCAGTTGACTTTTCGCTTAGGTCGTCCATTCTTGTCTTAATTATTATAAGTTCACTAACTAAATTCATAAGGTTGTCCAAGCGATCAATATCAACTCTAACTGTTTTTCCTATCTTTCCAACATTACTCTGTGTGGGTTTGTCACTTTTTCTTTCTTCTATACTTGCTTTATCGACGTTTTCTGGAGAATCAATCACTATATTGTTATCTTCTATGTCTTCTACTGTATCAATCATTGATAGATTGATATTATCCACTTCTGAAATTTGGTTCAGTTCCTTTAATATCTCAGTTTCTTCGTACTCACTAATTAATATTACAGTAAAAGTTAAATCAAATTTTTCATCCTCTATGTCTTCTGTAGAGGGGTTAGAGTGAATTACATCGCCAAAGGTTTCCAATGTGTTGAAAATTATAAAGGCCCTAGCTGATTTCAACATACAGGATTCATTAAGAATAAATTCTATGCTATAGGCGTTTAATCCTTTACTTCTAGCTATATGAAGGGCGTTTATTAAATATTGATCCATCTTAATCACCTTTAAAGGATTTTTTTCATGAGAAAGCTCTTTCTTTTCTACCAATAATTCTGATAGTCTATTGATTAATTGTCTATGGGTGTTGTCGTCTTCTTCGCCAAAATCTACAACATGATTTACAGAAGTATCCAGGGCATCAAAACACTCGAATAGGATGTCTATAATTTCACCAGATATGGATATATCACTGCTTCTAGCAGCCTGCAAGACATTTTCCATCTCATGGGTTAGATTGGCCATATTCTGAAAGCCCATGGTCCCTGACATGCCTTTTATGGTATGGGCAACTCTGAATATTTCATTTACAAGACCCAAATTTGATGGATTTTTTTCCAACTCGAGGAGTACCTCATTCATATTTTGTAGATGTTCCTTAGCTTCTTCAACAAAAATGTTTATATATTGGCTAATATCTAAATCCATAATTACATCCCCACTTTGCTTATTATTTTATCGCCTATATTTTCAATAGGCAAAACCACGTCAATACAATTAGTTGCGATGGCAGCCTTTGGCATACCAAATACTACGGAGCTAGATTCATCCTGTGCTATGGTGTAGCCCCCGGATTTTTTGATGTCGACGATACCCCTCGTCCCATCTGAACCCATACCGGTTAAAATGACCCCTATCTTTGAATATCCACTTATTTTGGCCACAGACTCCATCATAATATCTACTGTGGGTCTTAGACCCATGACCTGTGGTTCCTGATTCAATCTGACAACTAGATTGTTGCTTTCTCTAACCAGGGTAAGGTGATAATCTCCAGGCGCAATGTATCCATATCCCCTTTGTATTATATCACCGTTTTCCGCCTCTTTAATCCTTATGTTTGAAATTGAGTCTAGTCTTTCTGCTAAGGATTTGGTGAATTTAGGAGGCATATGTTGTACAATAATAATTGAGGCATCAATGTTGCCAGGAATTTGAGGTACAACGGTTTGTAATGCCCTGGGTCCACCAGTTGATGTACCTATTGCCACTATGCTGGAAAAATCCTTCCCAAAAGTGACAAAATCCTTTCTTAATGGACCTGCTGTCCTCGGCTTTTTTACTGGCTGAGTTTTAGATATTTTACACCTGGAAGCCGCCTTAACCTTTTCGACAATTTCAGTTTTACTGCCCTCCTGCCCTAAGTTAAAAACATTAGTAGGTTTAGGTAAAAAATCCACTGCACCTTCGTCAAGGGCTTTAAGTGTCAATTCTGCGCCTTCATATGTTAATGAACTAATCATTATAACTGGTAAATTGTACTTGGCAACTATATGTTTCAATGTCGTTAGACCATCCATTAAGGGCATTTCTATGTCAAGGGTAACTAAATCAGGCTTTAGCAATTCGATTTTTGCCAAAGCATCCTTGCCATCTCTAGCAGTACCCACAACTTTAATTTCATCATCAGATTGCAGGATATCAGTTAAAATTCTTCTTATTAATGCTGAATCATCTACAATTAAAACCTTTATCATCTATATCAATCCCTTTATACGCAAAATTCTTTGTTGATCGAAAATATACCTGATTATGGCATCTCTTGACGATTCATTTATATCTATAAAGGATAAGCCCAAGCTATACTTATAATTATAAACATCGATTTCCGATACTCTCACAATCTCTGCTATTGCCTCTATTCGGGTATCATTTACCTGAAAGATGCATTGAACTAAATCACCAAGTGCATGCTTGTATTTACAATTTAGCTTTAGGCCCCCGCCAGAAATATCCTTTGCCTCACAAACTTCTTCAAAGTATTCTTCATCCTTTCCACTTACTAGGTGCCTTTTTCTAATTTCCAAGGAAATCGGCAACCTAAAAAAGCTCCTTAATTGTATCTTTCTGATTTCTGTCTCTCTTATTAGGGCTAACTTATATATGGGTAAATAATCTCTAGATACAACCGTGGCATGAAAATAAAAAGTGCCTTTCTCTCCCACATTATACGAAACCTTTAATTCGTCACCCCTATGAATGAATACTAACTGGCTCTTTTTCATTGGTCCGCTGATAGTAATCTTATCAGGCTCAACAATATCAAGGACCTGGGATATATAAGAATTCTGGTCTATACCGTTGATTTTTTCAAGCTCCAGTCTCATACCGACTTCCAAAAAGTTTGATTTAAAACCCACCTAACCACCTCTTCTAGAAAATATGTCAAATATCTTTTTAGCAAAACCTATCTTTTCTTCTTCAAATGTAGTTAGTTTCTTATCTAGAAAGTTCATTGCCATAATATTTATTCTCTTTGCTATTGTGCTATTGGGATGAGATACAATAAAAGGTACCTGGTTTCTTATGGCATTGCTAACTATCTTGTCCTTTTCTATATACCCAAAATATCTAATTTGAACTCTTAGAAAATTATTTACTGTAGTTGATAATTTTTCAAAAACTTCTTTCCCTTCGACTCGGTTACTGACTAAGTTGCTAACCACATTAATCTGTCCAGTAAATCCATTAGATATTATTGATTTTATTAGTGTATATGAGTCCATTAAAGAAGTTGGGTCAGGAGTGGATATGATGATTACTTCATTAGATGTCATAATAAAATCAATTACCGCATTTGAGATACCCGCCCCAGTGTCTATTACAATAAAGTCAAAAGCAGACTGTAACTTTTCTATTTCATATATTAACTTTGGGAAATTATCATCTCTTAAGAGGTTCAGTTCCTTTAGACCTGATCCACCGGAAATAATTTTTACATCCTCTGGTCCATCACCCATTATATCAAATATGCTCTTATCAGAAAAAACAATGTCAGACATTGAGTAATTTAGGCTTACTCCTGATAAGATCTCAACATTACTTAAACCAATATCAGAGTCAATAATCACAATATTATAACCTAACCGCTTTAGTGAAATCGCAAAATTCAAAGCAAAATTTGTCTTTCCCACACCTCCCTTTCCACTAGAAATGGAGATAACCTTGGCTTTGTTTACTCCGTCAAACTCGATTTGAGGATCATCGTCTTTAGTTTTCATCATTTCTCTTAGTTTAGCTGCTTGATCAATCATCTATATTCTCCCTACATATATTTTCAACTATTTCTTTTATATCAACCGTTTGTATATCGTCAGGCACATTTTGTCCAACGGTGTAATATGACAATTCTTTATTTGTTATATATTTAATATTAATTAAATTACCAAAGTTCTTTGCTTCGTCAACCTTAGTAACAATCAATCTATAATCGTCAATAAAACTATAGTTATCTACGATAGAACTTAGAACCTTATGATCTACAGTAGCGTCTAAAAGCAGGAAGATTTCCTTCTTATCTACAGATTCTAGTATTTCTTTTAATTCCTCTAGCTGATATTTATCATTATGGCTTCTGCCAGCGGTATCGATTAAAATAATATCCTTATCCTTAAATTCATCTAAGGATTTGACTAAGTCATTCTTATTATAAGCGATTTTCAGTGGTAATTGTAGTATTTCACTATAAATTTTCAATTGCTCTACAGCTGCAATTCTATATGTGTCTAGGGTAATTAATCCTACCTTGTATTTTTTGTTTAGAACAAAATTGGCTGCGATCTTTGCTAGGGTCGTAGTTTTGCCTACCCCTGTGGAACCAACAAAAAAGGCAATCTTTTGTTCTGTGTCTACTGTCAAGGGCTCGGGGTTTCCCAGCTTTTCAGATAGATTAAACATTACAATTTTTCTAATTGTGTCCATGTCCTTCATTTCTAAATCGACCTTCCCCCCTATATCCTTCAAGATATCTAAGGATATACTGGGGTTTATTCCATTATCTACCATCACCTGGTGAATCCTGTCTAATTGAGGTGGAAATAGTTCTTTTTCCTCACTCTTGTGGGACAAGTTTAACATCAGGTTTTTTAGTTCCACTAATTCGTCATTGATGCTTCTTAGCTTATTATCATAATCAACCCTAGGATTCCTTTGTAGAATATCTTTATCCTCAAAAGCTGCTGTTATCTCAACTAATGGTTTTTTAAGGAAACCTAATAAACCCTTGCTCTTAATAGTCTTAGTATTTAAAACAACAGCATCTGGCCCTAGTTCCATTTTTAATTTTGTCATTGCTTCATGGGCAGTTTGCCCAATATATTTTTTGATTTTCATTATACACCTACCACCCCAATAGATTGTACTTCAACGGAAGGATCTAGCTCATTGTATGACAATACTATTATATCTCTTGTCATCTGTTCTGTTAGTTTCTTAAAATACAACCTGACTATTGGTGCAGTCAAGATAATTGGCTGCTCTCCTATACTTGTCAATTTCTGCATTGTATTAAAGGTATTATTTAATATGGTCTGTGCTGTTCCCGGATCTATCGATAGATATGACCCCGTTTCCGTCTTATTTATAGAATTCATTATAAGCTCTTCAACCTCATTATCCAAGGTAACTACATTTATAGTTTTGTCGTCAATATATTTATTGGTTATATATCCCGCCATCCTCTGTCTAACATACTCAGTTAGTAAATCTGTGTCATTGGTAATTCCACCATAGTCTGCTAGGGTTTCTAAGATAGTAACCATGTCCCTTATGCTAATTTGTTCCCTAAGGAGATTGGAAAGAACCTTCTGAGCCTCTCCAAGACTCAAGATCTTTGGTATGACCTCCTCCACAACTGCTGGATACTCTTCCCTTACATTGTCGATTAAAGTCTTTACATCTTGCCTACCTATTAATTCATAGGCTTTTTCCTTAATAACCTCTGTTAGGTGTGTCGCTATGACTGATGGAGGGTCAACTACTGTATAGCCAAATATCTCGGCCTTCTCTCTTTCCTTTTCTGTAATCCATTTAGCCGGTAATCCAAAGGCAGGTTCAACAGTATCTATCCCCTCAATATTTCCATCACCCATGCCTGAATCCATCGCCAGATAATGGTCAAAGTAGACCTCTCCTTTTGTTACCCTAACACCCTTTATCTTAATGATATATTCATTAGGATTTAACTGTATATTATCTCTAAGTCTGACAATGGGAACGACCAAACCCAGTTCCATGGCAATTTGCCTTCTTATCATGACTATTCTATCAAGTAAATCTCCACCCTGATCCACATCGGCTAAGGGAATTAGCCCATATCCCAGTTCTAGTTCAATATCGTCAACCTTTAAGAGGCCTAGCACATTTTCAGGCCTTCTTAATTCTTCAGCTTCAGTGCTATCTTCATAGTCTTCAATTGGCTCAACCATAGATTTACTTCTAATTCGCAAGCCTGCTATGATAAATATTATTCCCAAAAGTAAGCTAATCATTGTTGGCAGCGGGGTAAACACACCCAATAAAATAACTACACCAGCTATGATAAACAATAAGATTGGGTTATTTCCAAACAATTGGCCCAGCAGGTCCTGACCAAGATTTGATTCGGATGCTGCTCTAGTTACTACTAGACCTGTACCTGTAGATATTAATAGGGCAGGTATTTGACCGACCAAACCATCACCTACAGTGAGCAAGGTATATCTTTGCAAAGCTTGGGCCAAGGGCATACCTTTGACGATTACTCCAATCAAAAAGCCTGCACCAATATTTACAACTGTAATGATAATGCCTGCAATTGCATCTCCCTTAACAAATTTACTAGCACCATCCATGGCACCATAAAAGTCGGCATATTTCTGTATATCTTTTCTTCTTTGTTTTGCCTCCTCTTCGGTTATCAATCCAGTATTTAAATCTGCATCTATGGCCATCTGCTTTCCAGGCATTGCATCTAATGTAAATCTCGCAGCAACTTCAGAAACCCTTTCTGCCCCCTTGGTTATAACTAAAAAATTGATTATTACAATTATAAAGAATATTATAAATCCAACTACAGGGTCATTCTGTATTACAAACTCACCAAAAGTTTCTATTACCTTTCCAGCATTAGCATGGGTTAATATACCCCTCGTAGTTGAGATGTTCAGTGCCAGCCTATACAGTGTTGTCAACAACAACAAAGAGGGGAATATAGTAATATGTAAGGCGTCCTCAGCATACATGGATAATAGTAAAATAAGTAAGGACAAGGAAATATTTAAAATAAGTAAAAAATCCAGAATAATAGTATTGATTGGAATAATTATTATAAGTACAATTAATATTACTGCTAATGCGACTAGTAAGTCTCCTAATTTCATTTTAATCCCCCTAAAACTCTTCCCTTAAACTATATACATAGGCCAATACTTCGGCAACTGCTTCATATAAATCTTCTGTAATGACATCTCCAATATCAATAGTATCGTATATAGCCCGTGCCAAAGGTTTATTCTCAACAATGGGAACATTATTTTCAGAGGCCATTTTTTTGATATTTTCAGCTACTAGATCCATTCCCTTACCAATGACATATGGGGCATCATACATACTTTGATCGTATTTAATTGCAATGGCATAGTGTGTAGGGTTAGTTATAATGACATCTGCTTTGGGGATATCCTGCATCATCCTACTCATAGCAAGTCTTCTTTGCTTCTCCCTAATCTTACTTTTAATTAATGGGTCACCCTCTGATTGCTTATATTCTTCCTTAATCTCCTGCTTGGTCATCATCAGATTTTTTTCATGCTCACGCCATTGAAAGAAATAATCAAAGATGGCGAGGAGTAAAAGTACCATTAATAGTCTAAGAATTAAACCATACAAAATATCAGAAAAACCTAAAAAAGATTCTAGCACTTCCATATTGGAATACTGTATTATTTTGCTAATATTGGCCTTAACATATGAGTAAGCAACCGAACCTGCTAAAACAACCTTTAAAACAGATTTTACTAAATCTACTAAGGCCCTTTTTGAAAACATTTTCTTAAACCCTTCAATAGGATTTAGCCTATTCAGTTTTAACTGCAAGGTTTTGCTAGTGAATAAAAAACCTACCTGAAAGTAATTTACAAGCAAGGCAGAGAAAAAAGCCACAGCTATCACTGGTAAAACTGTTATTGCAAAAATAAATAAAATATTCATGAAGTTTATCATCAAGTTATTAGGATTTAAAAACATCTCTGCATTTATAGTTTGGCTTAGTATATTTACCACTAAATCCATTAACTGCCTGTGCATAAATTGTCCAAACAATTTCAAGCCTAGAAAACTAGCAAATAGGATAACAACAGTATTTACTTCCTTACTTTGAACAATTTGTCCCTCTTCACGAGCCTCACTTCTTTTTTTCGGTGTTGGCTTTTCAGTCTTTTCTGATTCTGCAAAAAATTGCAGGTTCATTTTCTCAATCATATATATCAACCTTATTAGTTAGCTATGAATTTGTATAAATTATTGATTAAAATATCAAATACGCCATTGATGCTGTTAAAAAACATAGGTATACTTATCAAGATAATTACCAGGCCAATGATTATTTTCAAGGGCATACCTACTACAAAAACATTCATTTGAGGTATTGTCTTTGATAATATTCCAAGGATAATGTCTGTCATAAAGATAATGGCTATAATCGGCATACTTAATTTGAAACCGAGTTCAAAGGACCTAGCCAATATATCTGCCAATAAACCCATGGTAGATTCACTATATTGAAAACCTCCTATGGGAATGTGATTATAGCTATCCTTTAGTGCAAGAATAATATGATGGTGCCCATTTATACCTAGCAACAATAAAAAAGATAAGGTGTAATAAAAATTTCCCATAAGGGGAACCTGCACCCTGTTTTGGGGGTCTATTACATTGACCATACCAAATCCAATTTTCATATCTATGATTTGGCCCATAACATAAAAGGCCGAAAAAATCATATAGGATATAAATCCTATAATGATACCCACGGTTAATTCCTTAAAAATTATCACACCTAGGGTCCCACTAGCTAAGTCTATATCATTGGATAAAAGCATGGACAATATTAAAGACAGTGAAAAGGTCAAGCCTATTTTCATTGTATTAGGAATATTTTGAGAACTGAAAAAAGGCGAAAATATAAAAATTCCAGATGTCCTGATCACTATTAGCAAGAATAATTGGTACTTGCTTAAAATCAAATTAAGTAACTCATCCATTTATTTCATCCTCAATATATGTAAAAGTTCAAATTGCCCAAAAGACCTGATGCAAATTGAGTGATTAGTTTTATCATCCAAGGCCCAAATAAAAGCAATGATAAGAAAACCGCTAATATCTTTGGTACAAAGGCAAGAGTGGCCTCTTGTATTTGTGTTACGGCCTGCATGACACTGACAAGCAAGCCTACGGTTAGGCTAATTAACAGCATAGGTGCTGCAACAAATAAAACAGTTCTAATTGCATCCTGGGCCAATCTAATCATATCGACATTGTCCATATAAATCCTCCTATTTGAAACCTAAAACTAAAGACTTGATAATTAGGTTCCACCCATCAACTAAGACAAACAAAAGTATTTTAAAAGGTAGGGAAATAATTACTGGTGGTAACATCATCATACCCATGGCCATTAAGGTGCTTGCAACTACCATATCAATTACCAGAAAAGGTATGAAAATTATAAATCCAACTTGAAAAGCTGTTTTCAATTCACTGATAATAAAGGCTGGTATTATTATATAAGTTGGAATGTCCTCAAGGTTTGATACGCCTTCAATTCCCCTCATATTCATGAACAGGGCCAAATCCTTATCTCTTGTTTGTGTAATCATAAAATCTCTAATTGGATTCATTGCTCTTTCTATTGCCACTTCCTGGGGCAATTCAGCTCTCAAATAGGGCTGTAAAGCCTCGTTATTGACC
Source organism: Tissierellaceae bacterium (assembly GCA_041655755.1). Classification (GTDB taxonomy): domain Bacteria; phylum Bacillota; class Clostridia; order Tissierellales; family Tissierellaceae; genus JAAYFT01. Next base: position 31,786 of record JBBAEY010000003.1, on the reverse strand, counting down.
TCAGTAGCTATGGGGGCCATAACGAAAAAAGTTAAAAACAATGCCATACCTACTATTACTTGGTTAGGCGGCGTTTGTTGTAGACCAAGGGCATTCCTTATAAAAGATAAAACAATTAAAATTCGGGTAAACCCCGTCATCATAATAAGTATAGAGGGTGCTAGGGTTAAAATGGTCAGCAAAAACAATAATTGCAGAGAAAATACATAGTTTTCAGGATCATCATTATTTCCTATACTAATATTTCCTCCAAGGAAAGGAATAGTTGACTCTCCATGGGCTATTGCTGAAAAAACGACTATCATTATAGTGACTAAGATACCAGTTTTAATTATCCTCTTCATCTTTATTGACTTCCTCATTTTTTTGTGAACTTAATTTATTAATTATTTTACCGAAACTTTTTTCTAAAATATTGTCATTGTATCTTCTGCCCTTATACTTGTCCAAATGATTATCAAAACTATCTCCTACAGTGGTGAATATATCCCCATCCATAGAATCGATTAGGGTAACTCCACCATTGTTTGAATGAGATAAGATGTAGGTTTTATTGTTTGCCTTAAGAATAATAATTTTAATTCCACCTGGAAGATTTAAAACATCTAATAACTCCATATAATTACTAGATATGGTCCTCCTGTAATTATTAGCAACAAACCTTGTACCATAGATACTAACAAAAATTACAGCTGCAAATATTACTATATAGAATATTAGCTGTAAAATAATTTTGATTAAACTGATATCTTCAAATCCTGCCCCTATTACAGGTAGACTAATAAAAAGGGCAATAAGTATAAGGTAGCTAATAAAGGCATACTTATTTTTCATGACTTAACTCAATACCTTCTTAACGGCCTCTACTACCCTATCAGATTGAAAAGGTTTTACTATAAAATCCTTAGCACCAGCCTGAATTGCCTCTATAACCATAGCTTGCTGTCCCATAGCTGAGCACATTATTATCTTTGCATTGCTATTGATCTTTTTAATCTCCTTTACAGCTTGTATACCATCCATTTCCGGCATAGTAATATCCATAATAACTAACTCGGGATTTAAATCCTTGTATTGTTCTATCGCCTTTACACCATTTTCTGCTTCTCCAGAAACTGAAAAACCATTCTTCGTTAAGATATCTTTTATCATCATTCTCATGAAGGATGCATCATCCACTATTAAAATTCCATTTGACATTTTATTACCTCCTAATTAGAATCCTAAATTATATTTTTGTTAGAACTATCGATCTCTGTAATTCTTATTCCAAAGCTGTCATCAATAACTACCACTTCTCCCTTTGCAATATATTTTCGATTTGCAAAAATATCTAAAGATTCTCCAACTAGTTTTTCTAGCTCTATCACAGTTCCCTGACCGAATTCCAGTATTTCTCCTATTTTCTTATAGGTTCTTCCCAATTCAACAGTTATCTCAACAGGTATGTCTCCGATTAAGTCCATAGAAGAATTAAATGATGAAGCAGGTGCTGTAGCAAAATCCTGAAATTCTGCTTTTTGAACTAAGACCTTGTCCTCTTTCTTGCTTACATTATTATAATCTAAATTCTCCGTTCTAGCAACGTTATTGAGTTCGGTTGGAGTTTTTCGCTCTATCTTAGGAGTCTCTTTAATTGTTTCTGACCGTGGTCTTTCGGGCTCTATTGGTGGAGCTTGAATTACTTCAGGAGCCTCGGGTTCTTGGCCAGCACTCATAATGTTCTTTACCATAGTCTTGCCGAATTCTAAAGGTACTAATTGCATTATACTACTATTTATTATATCTTCAACCACAATTTTAAATGAAATCTTTATAATTGGAGAGGTAGTCTTTAAAAGGTCAATCTTCTCCTTACCTTCCTCAAAGGTAATCTCCATAGAAACAGGAGGTGCAATATCAATCTTTTTGTAAAACATTTCAGATAAAGAAGTTGAAGAGGAGCCCATCATTTGATTCATTGCTTCACTTACAGCACTTAATTCAAAATCGGAAATTTCCCTACTAATATCAAAATCATCTTTCCCTACCATTAAATCTGTAATAATCTTTACGTCATCTGTGTCCAGGATTAAAATATTGGAGCCTTGTAGTCCTTCCTTGTAGCTGACATCTATTGCTACAAAAGGTAATTTGTATTCCTCAGATAATTCTTCTGTTGTCGTAATACTTACAGTGGGAGTGGTAATATTTACCTTTTTATTAAGTAATGTTGAAAGAGTTGTTGCAGCAGTACCCATGCTAATATTACCAATTTCTCCTAGGGCATCTATTTCGATTTCTGAAAGTAATTCTTCGTCATCTTCAAAGTATTGTATTTCTGGCTCTTCACTTGAACCGCCTTTCAATAGTGCATCAATTTCTTCTTGGGATAACATATCGCTAGCCATTATTATCTTCACCTTCCTTTACAACTTCTACTATTTTCACTGCCATTTTATTGCTTGCTACTCCCACTTCACCTTTAAATTTAACATTGCTACCTACTCTGATAGGTATATTTTCTCTCCTACCTAGCTTGATCACGTCTCCAGGCAATAAATTTAATATATCTTTAACGGTAATCGTAGTAGTGCCAAGTTCTGCAACTAAGGGTATTCTAGTTTGCAATATTCTTTCCCGCATTATCTTGATTTCTTGTTGAGAATGCTCTTTAATTGATGTAGTAAACCATAATCTTGTATTTAACCTATCTAATATTGGTTCCAAAAGTATATGGGGTAGGCAAATGTTCATCATACCCTCTACAGAACCAATTTCTATATTCATAGTTATAAGGGCAATAGTTTCATTTGGAGGTACAATCTGTGCGAACTGTGGATTTGTCTCTATCTTTTCTAAGGTTGGTTGCAGTTCTATTACGTTTTCCCATGCTTCCTTAAAGTCCTCCACTATTCTTTCAACCATCTTCTTCAATAAGGATAGTTCTATCTCTGTAAAGTTTCTTACTTCTTGCTTGTCTGCCCCATCTCCGCCTAATAGTCTATCGATAATCGTATATATTACATTTGTCGATATATCCATTAAAATCTGACCATTTAAGGGTAAAAAATCTATAAGGCATAGAAAAGCAGGATTTGACAAGGCATTGCTAAACTCGCTATATGCAAATTGGTCTACAGTTAAAATTTCAATCTTAACTGGATACCTTAAATATCCTGTCAAAAATGTTTGCATAAATCTTCCGAGATTCTCATGTATTACTTCAAGAGTTTTTAGCTGGTCTTTGGAAATTTTCTGCGGATTTTTAAAGTCATATTTTTTTATCTTTTTCGTATTGTCTTCATCTTGAATTTCTTCAACATCTAACTCTCCTGTTTTTAGAGCATTGAGAAGGGCATCAATTTCAGATTGTGATAAGACTTCAGCCAATGGAATCCCCCCTCTACTGAATTATAAAATCATCAAAATATACATTTACAATATTCTCGTCATTAAATATATCTACCAGACTTTTCTTGATTGCCTTCTGCAAATTATTTTGTCCATCCTTGCCCTGTAATTCTTCCTCACTTAAATTTCGTATAATTTTGTTTACCTCATCACGTATTAAAAATTGCTTTTCACTAATCTTGACCAGTGTCTTTTCCTTAATGGTTTCGACAGTTATCTTTATTTTTACAATTCTTTTGCTCTCTTTTATGTTGCAATACATTTCATCCATTGTTAGGTCAAATGTTTTTATTTCTTTTACCTTCTTGCCAGAATTGTTTGAGAATAAAAACAGTCCCGCAACTATGCCTGCTATTAATACAACAAATAGTACAATAATGATTATAATTATGGTCCTTTTAGACATATTAACACCTCATTTTGTTTTACTATGGCTCAAAATCCACATAAGCATCTCTTAATATGATAATGTCCACCCTTCTATTTTTCGCCTTATTCTCTGGAGTGTCATTTGGTGCTATTCCCCTATAATAACTATAGCCTGCAGAAGAAATACGATTTCCTGCAATAGATTGAACTTCAACCAGATACCTTAACACATTTGTAGCCCTAGCAGATGACAACTCCCAGTTAGTGGGGTAGACTGATTTCCTTGATAGGGGAACAGAGTCTGTATGTCCCTCTACCTTAATTTGCCTATTGACAAATTCCTCCATATTCAGTATTTCTGCTACAGCCTCAAGTATCTCAAAGGATTCATCTTTGATTTCAGCCTTACCGGAATCAAAGAATACATTGTCCATAAATCTGATAACAATACCCCTTTCCTCGGGATGAATTGTTATTCTATCATCCAGACCTAGAGTATCTATATACTCCTCTAAATAGCCCAGGAGTTCTTGTAATTCATTTTCTACATCAAGATCATCTAGTATTGGATTTGGTGGAATCATATCTATAGATTTCCCACCGCTTAAAACGCCTGTTCCTCCCTGAAAACTGCTCATGATGCTCCTGAATTTTTCTGCATCTATACTTGAAAAAGAAAATAGCAGTACAAAGAAACACAACAATAGAGTAACCATATCGCTATATGTAGTTAGCCATTCTGGGGACCCACCACTGGATTCCTCTTGTCTTCTTCTTCTACCCATTATACTCCCTCTCTCTCGACTTCTTTGTTTAGTGCCTGTCTTTGTTCAGGGGGTATGAAGGTTTTTAATTTTTCTTCTATGATTCGTGGGTTTTCTCCTGCCTGTATAGAAAGCAGTCCCTCTACAATCAATTCCTTAATCAGAACCTCTGACTTACTCCTAATTTTCAATTTTTGGGCCAAAGGAAGGAAAAATACATTTGCCAATGCAGAACCATAGAAAGTAGTTACTAGAGCAACAGACATATTAGGACCTATGGCGCTAGGATCGTCCATGTGCTGCAGCATGTTAATTAGTCCAATTAGGGTTCCTATCATACCAAATGCAGGTGCATATCCACCCATGGCTTCCATGATTCCCTGTCCCTGACCATGTCTTTCCTCCAAAAAGATTAGTTCAGTTTCTAGAATATTTCTTACAAGCTCGGGATCTGTACCATCTACTATTAGCATAATGCCCTTCTTTAAAAATTCATCATCTAACTTTTCGCCATATTCTTCAAGCGACAAGAGGCCTTCCTTTCTAGCCACATTAGCTAATGTAATAATTTCAGATATTATCTCATTTGCTAATATTTCCTCATGGAAAAAAGCCTTCTGAAATACCTTTCTTAGTCCAGCTATACTTTTCATTGGATAGGCAAGTAAAGTTGCCGCCACAGTTCCGCCTAGGGTAATAATTATCGAAGGAATGTCAATGTATGACCCTAAATCTCCAGAACTCATAATCCCACCAACTACAAAGCCTATACCCAATACCAAACCTAGGATTGTTGCTATATCCAATTGCTACACCTCATTTCCCTCGTAACTTCTACTAATCATTTTTATCCTTGCATGATAATCAATAACTTTTTTAATGATATCGTCTACTGACTCTATTACAACAATTTTTTGTCCTGTTGTCAGTGTAATCACCGTATCAGGAGTAGATTCTACAAAAAGGATAAGTTCACTATTTACTACAAATTCCTTGTCATTTAAGCGCTTCACCTTTATCACAGTTTATCCCACCTTATAGAGAACAGGGTAGGTGGTTATCCTACCCTATTCGATTATATTTATCTCTTCATATTTGCCAATTCCTGTAACATTTCATCAGATGTAGTAATAACTCTAGAGTTGGCCTGAAATCCTCTTTGAGTGGTAATCATTTCAGTAAATTCTAGGGATATATCTACATTCGACATCTCAAGGTTCCCAGGAATGATAGCGCCAAAACCACTGACAGCGGCTCCACCAAATTGAGGCTCTCCTGAGTTTCTAGTATCTAGAAACATATTGCCGCCTAGACTCTGTAGACCCATTGGGTTGTCAAACTTAGCCAACATTACTTGACCCAAGGCCTTCCTTTCACCATTGGTAAACACACCGGTGATAATTCCCTTCTCATCTATGGCAAATCCTTCTAATGCACCTGAAGTATTACCGGTTAGCATATAGGGCTTGAAGTCCATTTCATTTGCAAACTGAGATACACCCCTTATGCTAGATTCGTTCTCCGAATCAAATAAAACAATTTCTTTAAACCTACCTGCAGGTTCAGTTTCTGTTGTTAGTTCCTTCCCATCCTTATCCTTGATGAATTTTATATCATCTGGAATTTCAAGGAAGACCTTGAATTCAGGCCTGGGTTCAGCTGTTAGATCATTATCTCCAATGCCGTTAAGTTTTCCAGTAAGGTTGCTAAATATAAGGTCTAGCTCGTCATTTTCTAAAATCCCATCTACAGAGTCTGTATAGTTTCCAGTTGACCTATCTGTTAGCTTAGATACTGATAGCTTCCAATTATCTTTTGAATCTTTTTTAATTTCAAATGTTAAGGTATATGAATTCCCTAGGGTATCATAAATTACAGTATCTATCTTTCTTGAATCCTCATCGGCAAATCTACTATCTAGGTTACCTCTGAATTCTATATTTTCGGTTACAGTAGGCGCCTTGGTTTCTGACATATTTATCCTAAGGTTTGTTACATCAGACAATATATTGCCCTCCTCGTCTGCTGCATAACCTAAAACCATGAAGCCCTCTCCTGTTACTAGGTTCCCATCCCTGTCTAATGTAAAGTTTCCTGCCCTTGTATAGTACCTATCTACAAAGTTTGTATCATCAGATATTACGAAAAATCCCTCACCATCTATCATTAAATCTGTAGGATTGTCTGTACGTTGCCCTGGTCCCTTTGCATGAATTGTTGAAATTGTGCCCAAAGCAGCACCCATGCCGATTTGTTGAGGGTTTGTACCTCCCTTACCTCCAGTTGGTGCACTAGCACCACGTACAACCTGACTAAATACCTCTTGAAAAGTAACTTGTCCTTTTTTAAAACCTACAGTATTTACGTTGGCAATATTATTGCCTATTGTATCCATCTTACCTTGATGTATTCTCAGCCCAGATACTGCCGAGTACATTGACCTCATCATATTTCATACCTCCATTGTATTAGGGGCGCATAGACCATCAGTCGTTCAGGTCTATATAACTTCCTCATAAGGTCCAGTTATATTATTACTGCCCCATCAATATTTGTAAATATATTATCTTTTAATTGTTCTTGTGTAACCGTTGTTACAATTACCTTGCTTTTGATATTAGCGATAAAGGCCTTGTCGTCCATTAAAATCAATGCATCCTTGACACCCTTTACCTCAGCCTTTTCAAATGCGTTTTTAAGCTTATCCATTTCCTCTTTTCCCAGATTCAGGTTTCTGCTATTTAGCCTCTCCATGGCATGCTTGGAAAACTTTATCTCTTCTCTAGTTTGAATACCTTCCAATACTTGCCTAAAGTCCCTGGCAGGTTTTATATTTTGAGCCCTATTGGGTTTAACAGGCTGAATAAGTTGGTTCTCCAGTCGCTTAATATCTATATTGTTCATAAAATCAACTCCAAGCTAATCATCTATAGAATTATCTTCCTTGTGGTTTTCTATGGCATAGGCCTCCATAGCCTTCCTGATACTGACTATTTCTCTCAGTATTTCTACATTAGCATCAATTTGGTTCAAATCCATAAGTTTGAGTGTTTCAATCATATCATCTGACTTATCACTTAATGTCTTATTTAGATTTTGCATTTGCTCTAAGGAACTAAATTGTGCTAGTTGAGCAATGAATTCCCTATCTTCCATAGGATTGAGTGGGTCTTGATTTGATAACTGCACGGTTAAGAGCCTAAGAAAGGCTTCCTTGTCCAAATCGTTTTTCGTAGTAGAACTAGCTGGCTTTTCTTTACTTTCTCCAAACTTGTAAATATACTCTAAGTTATCATTCTCTACTTTCATCTTTCTCTCCTTCCTAAGCCAAAAGGTCTAGACTGCCAATTACCTGTTGATTGCCAAGTAACGGATCTGACTCAAGCTGTTTATCATAATTAAGTGTAGTCCTTGAACCTTGTGCTTTCAATTTCATCTTCTTATTTCCCTTGTTAAAGTTAAATTGTTTAGAGTTATGCTTGTCGAAATCCCCATTATTTCCTACAAATACCTCAAATGTTTTAATTTCTAAACCTGTTTCCTTGATTTGTTCCTTGAATTGCAGGAGATTTCCCTCAATAATATCCTTGGTCTTATAATTGTCTACCATGACCTTAGCTGTGATTTCACCCTTTACAACCTCAATATTCATGGCCATCTCACCTAATGATTCAGGCTTTAACTTAATCCTTATCTCATTCTTAGAATCTTGGACAGCGTATTTAACCTCGCTAACCATTTTTTCTAGTATCTCCTCTCGATCAACTGTCTCAACTCTGTCTAGTTCGTTAATATGATTAGTTGTAAAATTTGAATTATCTTTGGTCAGATGGAAAACATTTTGGCTATTAACTTTAGAATCCTCTTTTGGGCTCTTCTCATAGCTTAACTTCTGTTCTTCCTTGGAATCCAGACTCTTTTTTTCTTTTTCTTGTGGATTTCTATTAAATACATCTTCCTCTTCACTAAGCCTAACTAGATTAAATGTATCTTCCTCAATCGTTTCTTGATCTTGTCTAGGGTTTTCATCAATGGTATTTTCTTTTTTTAAACCCTCAACCACGCTTTTATGACCTGTTTTTAAATTTACAATATCTTCATTATCTCTGTTTACTTCCTCCTTGGCTATAAAATCAGCCACAGGCTCATGTCCCTTGACATCCCCAGTTGATTGTTCTTCTGGATATTGGCTTTGATATATTTCTAGAGGGTCGTCTGTTTCCCTATCCAAAATATGCAAATTGCTACTTATTTTGTCTTCTCTACTATCCATCTCAATAGGCTCTGTTTCATCTGAATCCTTGTCTTCCTGACTGAAGTAAGCAATATCTCTAAATAGATTAAAAACACCTTCATAGGCCATCTCACTTTCTTCAGTTACCTGTGTATCCTCCTGCTCAATGTCTTTAGGTCCATCTTCTGCATCGTCTTTTTTCGAGATGTTTGGGTTGGTATTCGTTTTAATTTCTTTGTCATTGCCTTTTTCTTTAGTCTTATCTTTAGAGCTTTGAACCTTGTCTTCATCTAAAGATTCTAGAATGTCCGAAAAACTTTTATTACCTTTCATGCTCTTTTGAGGGCTAGATTCCGCCTTTATGCTAGGCTTTGCCTTTAGATCAAATATTAGGGCCTCTATCGTCATCACCTCCTTCCAAATATCTTTTTATATTACTTACCTAGATTTGGCCTTGCCAAAAGACTGGTAAGCTCTGAAGCCTTTTCCGGCTTCATTAAATCAAAAACCTTTGATAAGGTTTGATTTTTCATTCTCGACAAGACATCTAAGATAATGTCCCTGTCTGATAATTCCAAAACATTTTCCTCGTCTAATTCCAAAGCGGTTATAGTAGATGTGTTATTTATCATAGTTTCAACAATCTTGGAAATTTGTTCATATGTCATTTTTTCATATATTCCAACTAGATTCTTTAATTTTTGTTCGTATTCACTAAGAAATTTCATTGTCTTACCTATGTCATGGGTAATATTGGAGTCCCTTCCAAGCAGTTCTTCTTCCTCGACAATATTTATAAATAATTCTTCTACAAAGTCATCGTCATCTAGGTATAGTAATATCTCTGCAGATTTCAATGTAGAAAGATTTTTGTATATAATCCCAAGTTCGTCCATTGAATAGTTAGAAGTATCTCCAAGAATATTTACAATTGTATCCAAGGGTTTTGTTTCATACACCTTGGCTATTTCCTGTAGATTGTTTACCCTATTATACTTGCTTCGAATAATGGCCTCGACAGATTCTCTGCCTTCCTTGCTTAGATTATTTAAGATATGCTCTCTTATATCGCCATCAATATAGTAAAGCATTTTGCCAAGTATATCCCTATTAGTATTATCTAAGGTTTTTAAAAAATCTCTTTCCCCATATCTTTTTTCTATCTCAATCAAGGAAGTTTCAAAATCCTGCGTCTCAATTCTTGCCAGTTCAGAAGAAAACCTGTCCTCTTCACTTTTTAAAACATCTTCATGTATTGAAATAAGCAAATCCTTTCGCAATTCCATATCTCTTACCTTTAGTTTAATTGCGTCAGTTTTTGAGCTGGATATAGAACTCATGTTCCTCAAGAGGTCATTATATAAGCTTTCATCTTCTTTTTTCACTATATATAATTTATCGGCTCCCATGTCGGATTCTAAACCTAAATAGTATTCCGATAAGAAATTAATTTTCTCTGCCCTTTCAATTTCTGTAGGTATGTTTTTAAAATATGTTCCTATATAACCTGGCATTTTGGACAAGATCTGATTAGCATTGTTTTTAAAATTCAAGTTATTCCTATATATGAGTCCCAATATACCAACTGGCAGTAAAATCAAAATCACAAATAATGCAATTATAATTTTCCATCCACTTTTATTAGTTTTATTTTCCTTAGATTCAACTGTATCCATTGTTTTACCCCCTATTATTGGGTATTGACTTTAAAAGTAACAATGCTGTCAATAACTTTTTCCTCTGCTCTTTTTTCTTCCTCAGTATATTCGTCATATTTTATTTCCTTTAGTCTTTCAAAAGATTTTTTTTCCTGCATTGCAACCAATAGCTCATCTTCGGCCTTTTCAAGGTCTTTTTTAGCTATTTCTACTGTAGCCTTCTGATTTTCAATCATATTTGATATGTCCTTGATATAATCACTATGTAACTTGTAAGAAGCTACTGTAACGCTTTCATTTGATATGTCTTTTCGAGTTAATAGTTTTTCCTTGTAGTTATTGAAATAATTAAGCCTTTCTTCTTCCCTCATCAACAGGCTATTATATTCGGCATACTCTGCTTTTTTTATATCCTCAATTCTTTCCTTATAATTTAAAACCCTATCTAATTTAAATTTATATCTTGCCAACTGATCCACCTCCAAGAAAATCAATCTATTTTCTCTACTATATTGTACATATAGCCTAATATTTCGTCAAAAGACGGAGAAAACTTTGTGTCTTGTTTCAAGAAAGAATTTATCTCCCCTATTAAATCAATAGCTGTATCAATCCTTTTATTAGAGCCCTTCTTATAGGCACCGATATTTATCAAGTCCTCAGCCTCTTGATATACTGCCATTAGATCTTTAATTTTATTTGAGGCAGACATATGATTTTCAGAAGCTATATTTGGCATCACCCTACTGATGCTTGCCAAGACGTCAATCGCAGGGTAGTGATTTGAATTGGCCAGTTTTCTGGATAAGACTATATGCCCATCCAATATACCCCTTACAGTATCAGTAACTGGTTCATTCAGGTCATCACCATCTACTAAAACTGTATATAGACCAGTAATAGTCCCCTTGTCAGAAGTACCTGTCCTCTCCAATAGTCTGGGCATAGTAGCAAAGACTGAGGGGGTAAAACCCCTAGTTACAGGGGGTTCTCCTATGGCTAGACCTATTTCTCTCTGCGCCATAGCAAATCTCGTAAGAGAGTCCATTAACAGCATTACATTTAACCCTTTGTCTCTGAAATATTCAGCTATAGCTGTAGTAGTCAAAGCTCCTTTGACCCTAATCAATGCAGGTTGATCTGAAGTTACCACCACAACTACTGATTTTTTTAAACCTTCATCGGTTAAATCGTTTTCTAAAAACTCCCTAACTTCCCTTCCACGTTCACCGATTAGGCCTATTACGTTTACGTCAGCTGTACTATTTCTCGAAACCATACCCATTAATGTGCTTTTTCCTACTCCTGAACCAGCAAAGATACCAATTCTTTGTCCCTTTCCACAGGTTAGTAAACCATCAATTGCTTTTACTCCTAGGGGCAAGGTTTCCTCTATAATCTTTCTATTCAAGGGACTGGGAGGCGTATTAAAAAGGGGATAAATTTTATTTGTTTTTATAGGACCTAGATTGTCTATAGGTCTTCCCAAGCCGTCTACTACCCTTCCAATTAAATCATTTCCCACATTAATTCTGAGACTTTTACCACTTCCAACTACGACGCTTCCGCTGGCAATCCCTTCCATTTCTCCTAAGGGCATAAGTAAGATTTTACCTTCCTTAAAACCAACTACTTCTGATAAAATTGGCGTATCGCTTTTATATGGGTAAATATAGCACAACTCACCTATACTAGCCATAGGACCGTTGGATTCAATGGTAAGCCCTGTTACCTTTGTAATCCTTCCGGTGTATTTCATGAATCTCTTCTCTTTGACAGCAGAAATGTATTTTTCAATATTTATCTTCGGCTCCATTACAATCACTCATTATTCATTATAGTTACTAGCAGGTCCCTGACTTCTTCCAACTGATTTTTTAAACTAACGTCAATATTCCCCTTAGAGGTTTCTAGAAGGCAGTCACCCTTAGCAAATGTCATATCGTATTTTATTTCCAGCTCTGATATAAGGCTAGATTTGGCCAATATTTCGTCCTTAGCCATCTCCAGTACATTAAAATCATCCTTTGATGTAATTATGGTAAGCTTGTCAGAAATATCTAGGTTCTTTATGCCACTCAATACCAAAGATATGATTAGCTCCTCGTCTTCTTGGGTCTTCTTATTAATTATTTTTTCATATATGCTGATAACTAAGTTTATGATGTCTTCCTCAAGTTCCTTGAGTAAATCCTCTTTCATTTGCAAATATTTTTCTTTTATTTCCAGAGATTCCTTGATTATAGCATCAGAAACCCTCTTTCCTTCCACATATCCCTTATCATAACCCTCATTGTAGCCTAACTGATGGCCTACTTGGTAGCCCTCATCCTTTGATGCTTGCCATATATCCTTAGCCCTTTCATAAGCAGAGCTAACCATCTCCTCTTGTTTTGATTCGGCATCTTCTATTATTTTTAATGCTTCTGTTTCGGCATTTTCAATTATTTTTTCATATTCTTCAATAACTTGAGTAGATTGTAGATCTGTTACTGCTGGGTCATCTATTCTATCTGATTTAGGAGCTTCAATCTCCACCAACCTAAAGGACTTAATAACATTAGACAATTATCTCATCCCCTCCTCTTGGCGTGATTATTTCACCCTCTTCTTCTAATTTCCTAATTACATTTACAACGTTTTGTTGGGCATCTTCTATGTCCCGAATCCTGACGGGTCCCATGAATTCGATATCTTCTTTAATCATTTCAACTAAACGCTTTGACATATTTGAAAATATCAGTTCCTTTACGTCTTCACTAGCTCCCTTAAGGGCAACTGCCCATTGTGAGTTGTCTATTTCCCTTATAATTCTTTGAATACTTCTATTGTCTAGAATAGTAATATCTTCAAATACAAACATTCTTCTCCTAATCTCTTCACTTAATTCTGCATCTTTTGAATCTAGTTCTTCTAATATGTGCTTTTCAGTACCCCTATCCACTGAATTCAATATGTCTACAACTGCCTGAATTCCACCAGTTGTGGTATAATCCTGAACCAATATATTTGAAAATTTGCTCTCTAAAACCATTTCTATTTCTTTAACTACCTCCGGTGAAGTCCTGTCCATTATAGCAATCCTTCTAGTAACATCGGATTGCTTTTCCTGGGATAAGCTTGAAAGTAGTTGGGCAGATTGTGAGGAGTCTAGGTAGGATAGTATAAGTGCAATTGTTTGCGGATGTTCATTTTGGATGTAGTTTAAAAGCTGATTAGGATCAGCTTTTCTGATAAATTCAAAAGGCCTGACGTGAAGAGAGGAGGTTAGCTTGCTGATTATATTCATAGCTTTATCAGAGCCTAGTGCCCTTTCTAAAACATCCTTGGCATAATTTATACCTCCCTCAGATATATACTCCTGGGCTAGGCAAATCTGGTAAAATTCTTCAATTACATGCCTTTTTTCTTCGGGAGATACCATTCTCATATTTGCAATTTGCAGTGTTAATTCTTCAATTTCTTCCTCATTTAAGTGTTTGAATAACTCGGCTGACTTTTGTGGTCCTAGTGCTATAAGTAGTATCGCAACTTTTTCTTTTCCGCTAAATTTTTTCATTTGCATATTTAATCGCCTCTATTCATTTAACCAGTTTCTAAGTAGCTGAGCAACTGAGTCGGGTTTTTTTTCTATAAACCTATCTATTTGAGCCTTCATCTTAGATTCTTCAGCTTCGAAATCAAGGTCTGCCACTTCTAGTTCAATAGAAGACCTTTCTTCTAATAGTCTCTCTAGCTCTTCACTTGCTTCTTTCCTATTTTTAATTCTTAGATATACAATGTAAATTATAATTCCAAGTAAAACCAAGGCACCTAGTCCCACATACAACCAATTTATAGGCCTGGCACTGTCTACAACTCTGTCAATCGTCTGCCTAGTAAACTTTTCTGCCTTAATTTGTACATTCTTTGTGTCCAATCCTGTAGCAGCATAAATCAAATCCGTAAATTCTTTTTCCCTATCAGGTGTCATTTCACCATCTATGAGGGCATCCTGATTAACGAGCACTGCAACAGTAATACTTTCTACCTGACCAGGAGCCTTACGGATTTCCTTATTAATTTCATTTAGCTCATTATTTATAATTCTACTAACCTTATCATATCTACTTGTCCCATCATCAAGCATTTGTTGATCCTCAATATTTGGATCTACGCCTGGCACTCCTCCGCCTGCTCCCCCTGCCATATGCTCTTCTACCTCTTCTAGGGAACGAATGAGGCCCTCTTCCTCTCCTTCAACTGGAGGGGCGAATTCCACTATAGTTGTCCTCTCAATATCCATATTGATTTTAACACTTGACATTACATCGACATTCCCATAACCGACGATGTTTTCTAAAAACTTTTTTATACTTTCATTGATCTTACTCTCGATTCCATGTTTAACTAATATTGCATCAGTATTATATATGTCGTCAGGATTTTCTTCGCCTAAAAGCTTTCCGTCATCGTCAATTACACGGACATCCTCCGGATACATGCTAAGTGAACCTGCCACAAGATGCTTTATAGCCTTTACCTTCTCAGTTGCTAATTGTCTACTGTCAGACTTTACTAGGAAAACTGAAGCTGTCGTTTTGTTTTCATCATTATTTAGTATAAAACTAGTGCTATCCTTTTCATTGATAAAAACTTCTGCACTTTGAATTCCTTCTATCTCTGAGATAACAGAAGCTAGTTCGCCTTCGTTGGCCTTTTTTATTCTCTGCCTTTTATCGAAATCTGTCATGGACCAACTCATATCATCAAAGGCGTCCAGGTAGGTATACCTTTCTTTTGGTAGACCATATGTAGCCAATTCTATTTTTACCCTGTTTTTCAGATCCTTAGGTACTAAAATACTTCTTTGATCGTCACTGCTTTTCCAACTTATTCCCATCTCATCAAGCTTGGCCGTTATTTGCCCCATGTCTTTGAGGCTAAGATTACCATATAAGGTTTCATATTTTGTACGGGTCAATGTTAAAGTAAGTGCGACAATAATCAGGATAGTAAAAATACTAGTAAAAACTAAACCTATCTTTTTCTTTCTGTTCATTCCATTCCAATATTCAGTTAGCTTAGCAGTTAATTGATTTAAAGATTCCTGCACCCTTGCACCTCTTCTCTATCCATTACTAAAATTGCATTCTCATTATCTCTTTATATGCTTCCATAATTTTATTCCTTACACTCATGGTAATCTGAAGGGCAATATTTGCTTTCTCTGAAGCTATTGTAACATCGTGAAGGTTGTCCACCTCTCCGATTGCCAGCATCTTCTTATATTCATCGCTATCCAACTGCATTTGATTAACCTTGCCCAGGGCCTCTGATAAAAATGAGCCGAAATTATTACCCTTATCTGTTGGTTTTACTTCCTTGTTTTCAAAATCCAATAGGCTACCATATTCTCTAATTCTACTAATATCCATTTAACTACCTCCTGCCAATTTCTAACGCCTTCATGAGCATTGACTTCGAGGCATTAATTGAAGTAATGTTTGCATCATAAGACCTTTGGGCACTAATTAAGTCCACCATTTCTTTTACTATATCCACATTCGGCATTTTAACATAGCCATTTTCATCGGCATCTGGGTGACCAGGTTCATAAACAAGCTTGAATGGAGACTCATCCTCCACGATTTTACTTATCTTAACCCCGTATCCATTAATTTTGTTGAGCTTACTGTTTAATTGCTGCGAAAATGAATTAGCCTTGTTCTCTTCAAATACCACCATCTGCCTCCTATACGGCGAACCGCCTGTTGTTCTGGTGGTGTTTGCATTTGCCATGTTTTTGGCGATAATATCAATTCTAGTTTTTTCTGCAGTTAATGAAGAAGAAGAGATATTAATTGAATTAAATATATTCATATTTATTTACTCCCTTCTGCAATTACATTTTTAATTTTCTCAAATTCACTTATGACTTGATTTACCATAGCATTATACATAATATCGTTTTTTGCAAGTTCTGCTGACTCTGTATCGATGTTTACATTGTTTCCGTCAATCCTATATGATGTGGATTTGTCCTCCAGTAGCTTAGGAGAAAATTGATTTGTTCCCTTTGAAATATGCTTTTCATTTGTCTTTCTTAGGGAAACCTTGCTCTTTCCCATGGCATCCTTTAGCTGATCTTCAAAAGTTACAAGCTTTCGCTTGTATTCTGGAGTATTTACATTTGCTATATTTTGCGAAATCGCCTGATGTCTTAACCAGCTACCATCTATAGCCTTTTTATAAAAGTCTATATTGTTAAAAGCCTTGCTTATCATATACTCCCCCCCACTAATTCATTTATCAATATAATACTACATTTTGTAACAATTTTCCACTGTAAAGTGGCAGTATTCATATGTTTTATCTAATTTTGAATTACTATTATGTATTATACATAATTTAAATACATTTTGGTAGTTATTGTCATAGGTTTTTGTCTCAATTTTGAAAGCTCCCACCAAAGTCCTATAAAACTAAAAGAATAGTATACACTATTCTTTTGATTTTAAAAGTTCATCCAGCAACTTATCATTTAAAATTTTAATGTGAGTCCCCTTCATACCTAGGGAGCGGGTTTCTATGACCCCTGCACTCTCGAATTTTCTAAGGGCATTTACTATTACAGATCTTGTAATTCCCACCCTATCAGCAATCTTGCTTGCTACTAGCAACCCCTCGTTTCCTTCTAGTTCGTTAAATATGTGTTCCATAGCTTCGAGTTCTGAATAGGATAATGTACCTATAGCCATTTGAACTACTGATTTTTTTCTGGCTTCCTCCTCAATCTCTTCAGACTTTGACCTAAGTATTTCCATACCTACTATTGTAGCACTGTACTCCGCCAACACTAAATCGTCTTCCGTAAAGTCCTTTCCAAATCGTGCAAGTACCAAGGTGCCTAGCCTTTTACCACCGCTATTTACTGGTATTACTGTTACTATCTTGTCAGGGTATTCACACTTAGAGACCTGATCAAAAACGCAGTCTGTCACTTCTCTCATATTCTCATTTGTTTCTGTATATCTAAGTAATTCTTCATTATATTTTTTTGGAAATCTTTTTTCTTTCACTATCTCTAATTGAATAATGTCACATTCAAAACCCTTAGACAATTCGTATCCTAGTACTCTTCCGCTTGTACTTGCTATATATACATTGGCATCTAAAATATTACTTAATATATTACTGAGATCAGAAAAAGAAACGGGTTTTGGCCCATAGCTTTGCAGTGACATATTTAACCTTCTAGTTTTCTGCAATAAACTCTCCACAAGCATACTCCTCTCATTATATGGTTACCAATTAATTATTGAGAATTCCTCAACAAAACATTGCTATATTCTAAATTTTACTACATATTTTTACAAATGTACAGAAAATTTTAATTATTTATATTTTTTTGACTTCGGAATAACCACAATCCTCATTGGTGCATTTGATTTTCTTTTCACTCTTGTTTTTCTTAACTACCATCAGGCTTCCGCACTTGGGGCATTTTTCCTTAATAGGTTCATCCCACAGGACGAAATTACAATCTGGATAATTACTGCAACCGTAAAATACTCTACCTTTTTTTGATCTTCTCCTGACCAATTTGCCTTCACAGTTTGGACAATCTACATCTAATTTATCTAGTATTGGTTTTGTATTTTTGCACTCAGGATAACCAGGACAGGCTAAAAACTTGCCATATCTACCAGTTTTAACGACCATGTTTCTACCACAAAATTCGCATACCACATCTGATACCTCATCTTGGATCTCTATCTTTTCAATCTCCTTATCGGCTTTTTCTAAATAAGTGGAGAAATCCTTATAAAAGTCTTCTACCACCCTTATCCAAGGCAACTGACCTTCAGCTATATTGTCAAGGTTTTCCTCCAACTGAGCAGTAAATTCCTCATTTATAACTTCGTTAAAGTATTCACTTAGTAGGTCGTTTACCAATATGCCCAATTCAGTCGGTGAAAAAGATCTTTTTTCCAAAATTACATAGTCTCGAGACAGTATAGTTGATATGGTAGGGGCGAATGTACTTGGCCTTCCTACTCCTAGTTCCTCTAGGGTCTTAATCAAGGATGCCTCTGTAAATCGTGCTGGAGCTTGGGTGAAATGTTGCTTTGGAATCACCTTTTTAGCTGCTAGAATATCATCCTTTTTTACATCTGCAATATTTAAGCTTTTTTCTTCTTCATCTCCACTATTATAAACCCTAAGAAAACCATCAAACTTTAATATGGAACCAGAGGATTTAAATATATAAGTTTTGTTTTCAAAAGTTACAGTAAGGGTGTCATAAACTGCATTTGTCATTTGAGAGCTAAGGAATCTTTCCCAAATCAACTTATATAACTTATATTGATCTGCTGATAAAGAATCTTTTATTGAAATTGGGACCTTATCAATTGAAGTTGGTCTGATCCCCTCATGGGCATCTTGTGAATCCTTTTTAGATTTATTGCTATACTCATTGCCTCCATCAAAGTACTTCTCACCAAAATCACTAGTGATTAACTTTCCAGCTAATTGTATAGATTCTTTTGAAACTCTAGTGGAATCTGTCCTCATATAGGTAATCAATCCAACTGAACCTTCACCCTTAATAGCTATACCCTCATACAGCTGTTGTGCTATAATCATAGTTTTCTTTGTACTAAAACCTAGTTTTTTTGATGCATCTTGTTGCAGGGTACTAGTTGTAAAGGGTGGGTTTGGTTTCTTCCTTTTCAAGCCCTTTTTGAGGTCTTTTACAATGAAATTTTTCTTATCTATTGCAGCCAATATGCTGTCAACTTGTTCCTTGTTTTTCAAATCAATCTTTTTTTCTTTTCCATCTACAATTACACCATAGAAATTCGATTCAAAGACCTCTTTGTCCTTCTGCAGCATGGCCTTTATGCTCCAGTATTCCTCCGGAAGGAAATTTTCGATTTCCTTTTCTCTGTCGCAAATTAGTTTAACTGCCACAGATTGTACCCTACCAGCACTAAGTCCCTTTCGAATTTTCCTCCAAAGTAATGGGCTGATTTTATAACCTACAAGCCTATCTAATATTCTCCTGGCCTGTTGTGCATCAACTAAATTTAAATCTATCTCCCTTGGTTTCTTAATGGCATTGGTTACGGCATTCTTTGTTATTTCATTAAATTCGACCCTAACCTTTTTCTTATCGTCAATTCCTAAGATATGTGCCAAATGCCAAGAAATTGCCTCGCCCTCCCTATCGGGGTCAGTGGCTAAATAGATGTTTTTTGATTTTTTTGCTTCATTCTTTAATTCCTTGATTACTGGCCCTTTTCCACGAATTGTTATATATTTGGGTTCGAACCTGTTTTCTATGTCAATACCTAAACTGCTCTTTGGTAAATCCCTTATATGACCAATGGAAGCGGTTACCTTGTAATTCTTTCCTAAAAACTTCTCTATGGTTTTTGCCTTAGCAGGTGATTCGACAATTACTAAATTTTTCTGCAACACATACACCTCCATGAATATTTAATTAAGAGCAAAAGTCCTGCCAGATAGCTCTTGTACTGCACCTTTCAATTCCAAGATGGTCAATATACTAATCACATTTGATATATCTAAACCTGTTTTATAAACAATTGTGTCTGCATGGAGTGGCCCCTCCTCCAGTGCCCGCAGAATTTTAACCTCGGAATCACTAAAATCTGAATAGTCTTCGATTTTTTTGTTAACTGACAAGCTTCCCTTTAGTTCATGAATCTCCTCAATTATATCTTCTATTTCTAGAAGAGGCCTTGCCCCATCCCTAATTAGTTTATTTGTACCACTACTAAATATACTATTAATATTACCTGGTAGGGCAAAAACATCCTTACCTTGCTCTATAGCATGATGGGCGGTTATTAATGAGCCTGATTTCTCCTGTGCCTCTATTACTATAACACCAAGTGATAGGCCACTAATAATTCTATTTCGCTGGGGAAAATTATGTGCCAGCGGTGGCATTCCAATTGGAAACTCAGAAATTATAGTAGCCTTCTCCTCCATTTCCTTATAAAGGGAAAGATTTCTTTTTGGGTATATTACATCTATTCCACTTCCAAGTACTCCTATGGTCTTTCCTCCATTTTCCAGGGCCATTTTATGGGCTATTGCATCAATACCTGCTGCCAAGCCACTTATGATTGTTACTCCCATATTCACAAGTTCCCTTGTAAACTTTTCACATGCCCATTTCCCATAGGATGTAGATTTTCTCGAACCTACTATGGCTATGGATAATTCCTCATCGACAAATGTTTGCCCCTTTAAATATAAAACTCTTGGACTATCGTATATATATCTTAACCTGTTGGGATAATTTTCATCATAAATTGTAATTACATTTAAATTTTGCTCTTGAATCTTCTCAAACAATCTCTTTATATTTTGATTGTTTCTATTAGCTAAAACCTTTTCCTTGATGTCTTCGCTTACTCCTTCAATTGCAAAAAACTCTTTTCTGCCTACTTCCCAAATATCCTTGAGTTCTGGAAAATATAAGCTTATCTTCTGTATATTACTGTTGCTTATTCCTATGTTATTGAGCCATATAATAATATCTCTATTTGTAATATCCAAATCCCTTACCCCCAATATTTATTATCTAGGGTCCTATATCTGATGGCTTCAAGAATATGTCTATCGTCAATAATATCTGCACCATCTAAATCTGCAATTGTCCTAGATACCTTCAGTAACTTATTATATGTTCTGCCGCTAAATTTGTATTTGTCAAAAGCTTGATTCATTATTTTCTCTGCTGATTTAGATAGCTTACAATACTCCCTGATGTGTTTATTTGGAATTTGTGAATTACTATATATACCTAAGTTTTTATATCTATTTAATTGTATTTCTCTTGCTATATTGACTCTTGTTCTAATAGCTTCAGATTTTTCTTCTTCATTACTGCCCCTTAACTCATCGTAATTTACTGGGAGAACTTCAATATGAATATCTATTCTGTCCAGTAATGGATTGCTGATTTTCCCCAAGTATCTATCGATACTGGCCTGAGAACATGTACAGGCGTGTACTGGATCTCCTAGATATCCGCACGGACAAGGATTCATACTAGCTACCAGCATAAACTTGGCAGGATAGGTCAAGCTTGCATTAGCTCTAGATATGGTCACTGTCCCATCTTCTAGAGGTTGTCGAAGTACCTCTAGCACGGATCTTGGAAATTCTGGTAATTCATCTAAAAATAGGACTCCATTGTGGGATAAGGACACTTCACCCGGCTTAGGAATCCTTCCACCACCTATTAGTGAGACAGCTGATGCTGTATGATGTGGTGATCTAAATGGCCTTTCCTTAATTAGTGAGTTGCTTTTTAACAGCCCACTTATACTATATATTTTCGTTGTCTCCACAGCTTCATCAAATGTTAGCTCAGGCATTATAGATGGTATTCTACGAGCTGCCATGGTCTTGCCCGCCCCAGGTGGACCAATAATTATTATATTATGCCCTCCAGACACGGCTACTTCCAAGGCCCTCTTTAATCCTGCCTGCCCTTTTATATCTGCAAAATCTAAAGGAAATTCATTTTCCATTTCTTCTTTATATGGATTCTTTAAATGAGGAGAAATATGTATTTCATCATTTAAATAGTCAACAGTTTGCTTTAGGTTTTCAACTGGAATAATCTCCATATCCCTAATTACACTACATTCATCTCTATTGTCAAATGGCACAATACACCTTTTTACTCCAAGCTCCCTCATGGATATGATAATCGCCAGAGCACCTTCAATGGGATTGATTTTTCCCTCCAGGGACAATTCTCCAATTAGGACAGTATCTTCCAGATCTTTATCTATTATTATCCCCGATGACTTCAATATCCCAACAGCTATTGCCAAATCCATTTGCGAGCCTTCTTTTTTAAGATTGGCGGGCACAAGATTAATGGTAATTCGGCTGAGGGGAAACTCATAGCCACTATTTTTTATAGCTGTTCGCACCCTCTCTTTTGATTCCTTTATGGAAACGTCCGGCAATCCAACTATGTTGAATACTGGTAAACCTCTGGATAAATCGGTTTCAACTTCGACTACATTCCCATTTAAGCCCTGCAATACACATGTTTTTATATTAGAATACATAGCAATACCTCTTTATAATTATAATATCCATTACCCAGGTAATAGGGTAAAAAACTAATTTTACGACATTCTTAGTTAAAAGCATTCTCTATATGGTTGATTTTTACTTCTTTTATCAAATATACCTCAATTATGTCGTACCTTGTTTGATAGTCTGTTAAACCCTTGTCTTTTAAATAGGCATAGGATACTGCAATAATCTTCCTTTGTTTTTTTCTATTGACGGCCTCATAGGCATATCCAAATCCAATCCCTGTCCTAGTCTTTACTTCTACAAATATAAGCTTCTCCTCATATAGTGCTATAATATCAATTTCTCCAATTTTGTTCCTGTAGTTCATATTTAAAATTTTATAACCCTTTGATATTAAGTAGGATTTGGCAATTGATTCACCTTCTCTACCCTTTTCTATATTATTCATTTTTGCCTTTACCTTTCTCAGAATCGATGCTGTAAACATAAAATATTATTTCTGCTATAGCTTCATATAAATCTTCGGGGATTTCCTCGTTAATTTCAAGATTCATTAGGCTATTCACCAATTCCTCATCCTTATAGACTTGGACATCTTCCTCTATGGCCTTGTCCAATATCCTGTCTGCAACAATACCTTTTCCCTTTGCTATTACCTTAGGTGCTGTATCACCAATTTTATAGGAAAGACCAACTGCTTTTCTAATCTCTTTTTCCAGTTTCGTTTTCTCTTTCATTGTGTTCACGCTCTCAAATCTAATATATATGAGGGTTTGGGGTTGCTTGCTAAGTGTTCTATCATAGAAAACTTTTCACTCGTCACAAACTCAATCTCTTTTACACTATAGCCTATTGAATCTATGTTTTCAATTACTTTTTTTTCTGCAGATTTAAATAAATCCAAATCTTCCTTCATTATATACATTTTAACTGAAAGGGAATTACCATAAACATTAGCATATATTTTTACCCCTCCAAGATTATTTGTATTTAGATTTATGAATATATTGAGTCCCTTGCTCTTGCTGCCAGATTTCTTTCCCTCCTTAGCTAAGGTCAACAAATCTCTAATTCCTGTTTCCTGATCATAATAAAGGGGATAAAATAAGAAGTTAATATTTTCGTCCAGGTCTTTTAAAAGATTTAAGCTGCCTCTTATGGAGTCAAAGGCTTCTTTTGTACTAGCAGGTTTTTCTCTGATTAAAGCATCTATCATTTTACTGAGCTCAGCTACCTTTTCCCTATTCAAAGTTATGCTTCTCTTATCCATATCCTCTACAGCAGTCTGGATTGTTTTAATTTCCCCATTCCCTAGCTTTAAGTCTTCAATTTTATCATAGACTACTTTTAGGTTTTCTAGAAACTTTATAGGGTCCTGGTCCAATTCCCTCATATTCTTTATGTTATTTAAAGTTGCTTGTATATTGTTTTTTTGCATGAAGCTAATGATCCTTGCACCGTCTTCCAGGTCCTCTTCATGTAAATTGTCTAATAGCCCACTAAGCTCAGGCCTAAGGTCCCTTTTATTAGTCTCATCTATTTCATCGTAAACTAACAAGTATTTTATATCTATATCTTTCGGTGATAGACTAGCCCCTGAGTCAATTTCATTTTTATTTCCATTTGTATCAGGTATATCTGACAGTATCACCTTTTTGTTTTCTTGAAGATTAATAAGCTCATCTAGCTTTTCTAAAGTTTTAAATGCACTGATTAGCTTGCTTTTCACAAGAGGAATATTGTGTTTCATCATATTTTCTACAAGTCCTATTGTCTCCTTATTGCTCTCTACATTGATGCTCTTTAAAATCTTCTCTATTGGATTGTCATCGAGTTTAGATATACTTTTGGGAGTGAATTCTTCTTCTGAAAATGGACGCAAAACCACCTTTTCGTCACTGGCAGACTTCACCTGGAAAAAAATCTCTTCTCCTTCCCCTAGCCTTACTGCCCTTTCAAGCTCTGCCTCTATTGTTCCAAATCCTTCTATGCTAATGGAGACCATATCATCTGATATACTGAGGATTCTTCCTAAAAATAAGGAGCCTTCCTTAATTGGACTATCCTTATTATCTAATATAAGATTGTATAAAATTGTATTTTCAATTCTCAATTCTATCATCCTAAAGTATCTATTTTAATATGTTTTTTAAAAATGTTAGCCTGTGAATAGGGGATGGGCCTATATTTTGTATTATGTTCCTATGTTCCTTGGTACCATAACCCTTATGCTTTCCTAGATTATAACCAGGAAATTCCTTATCCCATTCAAGACACAGTCTATCCCTAAAAACCTTGGCAACAATTGACGCACATGCTATACCATGAGACCTTTCGTCCCCTTTAATAATAGATTTTTGATCAATATCCAAATCTACTGACTCAGCATCAATCATCAGGAAATCTGCTAGCAGTTTATTTCCTTCCTTATCTCTTAGGTTTTCAACTGCCAATTTCATTGCCAGCCTTGTGCTTTCCTTAATATTGATACTGTCTATTGTCTTTGGACCTACTCTGCCTATACCCCATGCTATGGATTTTAAAATTATTTTTTCATATAATTCTTCACGTTTTTTTTCAGTTAATTTTTTTGAGTCTTTAACCCCTTCAATTCGCATTCCTTTGGGCATAACTATAGCACAAGCCAAGACATCGCCAGCCAAGCACCCTCTACCTACTTCATCAATATATGCAATGGCATCATAGTGATATATTTCATCTTCCATATCAAACATAATCTATCACCTATCCACGGGAAGTTCCAGAGATACCCTCCCGATTATTCCTTTTCTAAATTCATCTAATATTATATTGCTTACTTTTGTATAGTCAATCTCTCCACCTTTTATCAGGCAGCCCCTTTTAACTGCTATTTCCTCCATTATATCCAAATACATCTTTCCCTCTGTATCAACATTGTAGCGATTATTTAAAAGATTTGGAAAATTCATCGTAATTCTTTCTATTAGTTTCAGGGCCAAGCTCTCTATATCTAATATTTCATCCTTTATAGCTCCTGTGAATGCTAAGTTTAAACCAACTTCCATATCCTCAAATTTAGGCCACAAAATTCCTGGTGTATCTAGCAATTCCAGCTTTCCCCTAGTTTTAATCCAC
Organism: Tissierellaceae bacterium; assembly: GCA_041655755.1. Lineage (GTDB taxonomy): Bacteria > Bacillota > Clostridia > Tissierellales > Tissierellaceae > JAAYFT01. The sequence goes on along the minus strand of JBBAEY010000003.1, from coordinate 6,167 downwards.
TGATTTGTTTTGGTAATTCCTGGACGGTTGCCAGTCTTAGTCCCCTTTCTCCTGGATAGACTGTTGATTAGAGTAGACTTACCCACATTTGGTATGCCCAATATCATCGCCCTAATTGGCCTATTAATTACACCGCGCTTTTCATAGGCATCTCTTTTTTCCTCTGTAACCAAATAGGAAAGTTCCATTAATTTGTCAATTCCCTTATTATTCAGAGCATCGATCAAAACAGAGCTTTTATTCTGCATGTCAAAATACTTTTGCCACAGGCTATTGCCTCTCTCACTAGCTAGATCTGACTTGTTTAAAATTATTATTCTAGGTTTATCCCCTAAAATCTCGTCTATAATAGGATTTTGGCTACTGTATGGTATTCTTGCATCTAATAGCTCAAAAACTATATCGACCAGATGCAAGTTTCTTTGTATGGATTCCTTGGTCTTTTTCATATGACCTGGGTACCAATTAATATTCATATCTTCACCTACCTAAATAAAATTGGGACTATACAGTCCCAATCAATTAATAAGTTCTTTTTTCTTTCACTTTGGCGGATTTACCTTGTCTATCTCTTAGATAATATAGTTTAGCTCTTCTTACTTTACCTTTTCTAGTTACAACTATTTTTTCTATCCTTGGAGAATGAATTGGGAAGGTTCTTTCTACTCCTACGCCATAAGACAATCTTCTTACAGTAAAAGTCTTTCTTGAACCGCCACCCTGTATCTTGATTACAGTACCTTCATAAACTTGGATTCTTTCACGAGTTCCTTCTACAACCTTGTAGTGTACTTGTACAGTATCTCCTACATTAAATTGTGGCAAATCGTCTCTTAATTGCTCTGCCTCTAATATTTTAATTATATCCATTGTATAGACCTCCCTTCTCCATAGATGTTCTTACCTTATAGGTAGAGGACCATCCCTTATCACATACCTAAAGTATTATAACATACCTAAAATATGTTTACAACTTATCTTTTTCTGCACCTTCAATTATCTGTCTCAGCATATTTATTTCTTCTTTAGTTAGTTTGTTTTCGTCAATTAAATCAGGTCTTTTCAGCCATGTGTTTTTTAAAGCCCCAAGTTTTCTCCAGGCATCAATCTTCTCATGATGACCAGATAACAGGATTTCAGGCACTAAATGACCTTTGAATTCTCTAGGCCTCGTATATTGAGGATATTCCAATAAGCCACTAAAGTGGGATTCATCCACAAAAGATTCCCTTGAGCGAAGTACACCTGGCAATAATCTCACTATGGAATCTATAATAGCCATTGCTGGGATTTCACCACCTGTTAGTACAAAGTCTCCAATTGATATCTCTTCATCGATATAATTTTCGATAATTCTATTATCAATGCCCTCATAATGTCCACACAAGAAAATCAAATGTTCCTCTTTTGAAAGATTAATTGCAATTTTCTGGTCAAAAACCTTACCCTGTGGTGAAAGATAGATGGTCCTCGAATTATCTTCCCTTACACTATCAATAGCGTGAAAAATAGCTTCTGGTCCCATAACCATACCCCTACCACCACCAAAAGGATAATCATCTACTTTTCTATGCTTATTCTTTGAAAAATCCCTGATATTTATGCTATTAAAATGGAATATTCCCTCTCTATATGCCCTACCAATAATGCTCCAGTCTAAAAATCCTTGAAAAAACTCAGGAAATAAGGTCAAAACATCTATTTTCAAGTTATCATCCCCTCAATGGGATCGATGATTATCTTTTTCTCTGCAATATTCACATCTTTAATAAACTGTCTTACTGCAGGAATCATATGCTCCTTATTTTCCCTATCTCTGACTACATACACATCATTAGCTGCACCCTGTAAAATATCAACCAGGTTTCCTATAAAAATGGAATCCATATCGTATACATGAGAACCTAACAAATCGTAAATGAAAAAATGGTTTTCTGGTAAATTTACCCTATCATCATCTCTTACATATAGAAAATTATCCTTAAATGCAAGTATTTTATTGATGTCGTCATAATCTCTAAATTTTAAGATAACAAGATTCTTGTGATATCTTGCCCATTCAGCCACTAGTTCAATCTTTCTATCACCAACGTAGGCTTTTTTTAAATGGTTAAATCTAGTGACATCATCTGTCAGGGGATATACCTTTACTTCACCCTTGACACCATGACTATTAATTATCTTGCCAATGATGGTATATTCCATTTCTTCACCTATTTCTCTTTCTTTACGATATCCAACTCTATTGGATTATTTCAACTACTACCCTCTTATTGTCTTTTATGGCCGCAGCCTTTACTACAGTCCTAATAGCCTTAGCTATCCTGCCTTGCTTGCCTATTACTTTCCCCATATCATCGGGATGGACCTTTAATTCGATAATGACAGATTGACTGCCTTCGATTTCTTTTACAACAACTTCATCTGGATTCTCAACTAGTGATTTCGCAATAAATTCTACTAATTCTCCCATAATTGCACCTCCAAGATACTTATTTTAGTTACTCAGTTTCTTTTTCGTATAGACCAGTTTCCCTAAATAATCTATCTACAGTATCAGTTGGTTTTGCTCCATTTTTTATCCAAGCAAGAGCCTTTTCATTATCTACCTTAACTGTTTTTGGTTCAGTTAAAGGGTTGTAGTAGCCAATTTCCTCGATAAATCTTCCATCTCTAGGAGATCTAGAGTCGGATACAACTATTCTATAGAAAGGACTCTTTTTAGCCCCCATTCTTCTAAGTCTAATTTTAACTGCCATTTTCTCACCTCCTAGCCTAAATAATATCTATTAGAAAAAGGGGAATCCTAATTTCCCTTTTTTCTTCATGGTTTTTTCCATATCAGTAAACTTCTTCATCATTTTCTTTGTTTCTTTAAACTGCTTTAGGATTTTATTTACATCTTGTACAGTAGTTCCACTTCCCAGTGCTATCCTCTTTCTTCTACTGCTATCTATCAAATCAGGATTATCCCTCTCCTTTTTAGTCATTGACTGGATAATAGCTTGAATTCTATTTATGTCTTTTTCGTTTACATCTAGACCCTTAAGGGCTTTAGAATTCATACCAGGTATCATCCCAATGAATTGATCAAGAGGCCCAAGGGATTTCATTTGCTCAAGTTGCTCTAAAAAATCATCAAATGAAAACTGTTGGCTTCTGATTTTCTTTTCTAGTTCAATGGCCTTTTTTTCATCAAAACTTGCCTGAGCTTTCTCTATTAGGCTTAGTACATCTCCCATGCCTAATATTCGCGATGCCATTCTATCTGGATGAAAAGCCTCCAACTGGTCTAACTTCTCGCCCATACCCACAAACTTAATAGGTTTGTCTGTGACAGACCTTAGAGATAGGGCAGCCCCACCCCTAGCATCCCCATCTAACTTAGTTAGGACTACACCAGTTATGCTCAATCTTTCATTAAATGATTCGGCAACATTTACAGCATCTTGGCCAGTCATAGCGTCCAGAACCAACAATACCTCCTCTGGATTAACGGCATTGTGAATATTTTCGATTTCCATCATCAACTCTTCATCTATGTGAAGCCTTCCCGCAGTATCAATTATAATTACATCGTTACCGTGTTTTTTACCATGCTCAAGGGCTGCTTTGGCTATATCGACTGGATTAACCTTATCGCCCATGGAAAAGACTGGAATCTCTACCCTTTCGCCAACAACCTCCAACTGCTTGATGGCCGCTGGCCTATAAATATCACAGGCAACCAAGAGGGGTCTCTTGTTTTGTTTTTTTAGATTCAGGGCTAATTTCCCTGTAGTAGTAGTCTTACCAGCCCCTTGTAAACCACACATGAGAATTACTGTTGGTGGGCTAGATGAAAAATTGATTTTTGCCTCCTTCTCGCCCATTAAATCCGTTAGTTCTTCATTGACTATTTTTATAACTTGTTGCCCAGGTGTTAGACTTTCCATTACTTCGGAGCCAATAGATCTTTCCTTAACTTTCTTTATGAACTCCTTTACCACCTTGAAATTAACATCCGCTTCCAATAGGGCCAGTCTTACTTCTCTCATAGCTAAGTCTACATCTTTTTCAGATAGTTTACCCTTGCCTTTCAACTTACTTAAGGCATTTTGTAGTTTTTCTGACAGGGATTCAAATACCATTATTCCATCACCTCCCTATTTTTGTTCAAAATCTTCTTGCCTATTTCCTTAACCCTCAGGGATCTATTGTAAATTTCATCAACATCGTATTTGTTAGCTAAATCCATGATTTCATTTGAAATCATAATTATCTCCTCTAAGCTTTCATGACTATCGTAGAACTTTTTAACAAGCCCTAGCTCAGTCTCATACTTATAAAGCTTTTGTTCTGCCCTTTTTAGGGTATCAAATACTCCCTGCCTGGTAATATCTAGTTCCTCCCCAATTTCACCTAGGGTCAAATCGTGAACATAATAAAATTCAACTGCTAAATACTGCCTTTTACTCAGTAATCTTCCATAGAAATCAAACAATATACCTATTTCAACTAGTTTTTCCATTCAAAATCACCACAAAATAGTACTGTCAAGTCTTTAGCTTGACAGTACTATTCTAGTATAGATTATTATCTTTGTCAATAGCTTTATTTGAAAATCGCCTCAAGGAAATCTTCAACTATAAAAGGCTGTAAATCTTCTATTCCCTCGCCGACGCCAACCAATTTTACTGGCAACTTAAGCTCTGATTGAAGGGCTATTATTACACCACCCTTTGCCGTACCATCCAGCTTTGTAATAGCTATACCTGTAATATTTGCCACCTCTTTAAATACCTTTGCCTGACTGATGGCATTTTGTCCAGTAGTAGCATCTAAGACTAGCAATACTTCTTTGCTGGCATTTCCATATTCCTTCTCTGTCACTCTAAATACCTTGTTTAATTCATTCATTAAGTTTGATTTGTTGTGTAATCTACCAGCGGTATCGCATATTAGTATATCTGACTTCCTTGCCTTGGCGGCTTGTATTCCGTCGTAAATAACCGCAGCAGGGTCCGCTCCTTCCTTATGAGATATTAAGTCTACCTGGGCCCTTTTAGCCCACTCTTCTAATTGTTCTATTGCCGCAGCTCTAAAGGTGTCTCCCGCAGCTATTAGAACCTTCTTTCCCTCTTCTTTAAAGCTATGGGCCAATTTACCTATGGTAGTGGTTTTCCCGACGCCGTTTACCCCTACAACCAATATAATAGCTGGCGAAGGGTTGATATTTAGCTGGTTATCATTAGTGGATTCCAGCATCTTCTCTCTAATTTCTTCTTTTAATAGCTCCTTGACCTCTTCGGGCTCCCTAATCTTTTCCTCCCTTACCCTAGTCTTAATTTTCTCTATCAAATCCATGCTAGTACTTGCACCGACATCTGCTGTGATTAGTACCTCTTCAAGGTCTTCAAATAAGTCATCATCTATTTTTTTATAGGACCTTATTATTCCATCAATTTTGTTGGATATATCGTTTCTAGTTTTTGCTAATCCTCCCATTAGCTTTTCAAAAAAGTTTTGTTTTGTCATACCTTGCCTCCTAACTCGCAATTTCCTTTTCATAATCCTTCAATTTTACAGAAATTAGTTTTGATATTCCATCTTCCTCCATAGTAACGCCATATAGAACATCTGCAATTTCCATAGTGGTCTTTCTATGGGTGATTATTATAAACTGAGTATCCCTGTATGATTTCTTTAAATAATTGGTATATCTATTTATATTTGCCTCATCTAGGGCAGCATCAATTTCGTCTAGTATACAAAATGGTGATGGCTTGAGTTTTAAGATTGCAAAGAGTAGGGTCACTGCAGTTAAGGATTTTTCACCACCTGATAGGAGGCTGAGACTCTGAAGCTTTTTTCCAGGAGGTTGTGCATTTATCGTAATACCAGAGTTTAAAACATCTTCATCATCGTCAAGTACTAGCTCTGCATTTCCACCATTAAATAATATCTTAAATATTTCCTTAAAGTTACTATTGATTTCCTTAAAATTCTTTAAGAATTGAAATCTCATTTTTCCTTCCATATCCTTAATTATTTCCATTAGGTTATCCTTTGCTTCTATCAAGTCATTTTGTTGTTTTAAAATAAAATCCAGCCTGATCCTCATGTTTTTATATTCTTCAATAGAACTTAAATTTACAAGGCCTAGTTCTTTGATTTCACCTTTCAAT
>JBBAEY010000002.1:0-71227 GCA_041655755.1 Tissierellaceae bacterium | reverse complement strand
GTATATTATTGGTTTGGTGCTGGCAATTACTTTTTTATTTATCTATATGAAAATTGTATTTTTGGTTGCCAAAAGTTGTATTTAGATATTACCATAAACAACTCAGAGGCTCAATGGATGCCAGCAGATACAAGGACTATATGTTGGGACTAATGTTCTATAAGTTTCTAAGCGATAAGACCTTAGAAACCTTTAAAATCTCCGCCCGTCTTGGACAGACAGGTGAAAAAGATTTATTAGAAGCTTACAAGAAAGCTAGACAGGACTATGGGGAAGCCTTAGATAAAACTATCCAAAAAGTATTAGGCTATTACATCAAACCAGATTACCTTTATCAAGTATGGATTGAAGACATTAATACAGGGGATTTTGAACTCCAAAAGGTAACAGACAGTCTACACGAATTTGAGCGTTCCATCTATGTGGAAGAAGGTGCTAATGATTTTAAAGGCTTGTTTGCCAGCTCTACCATAGATTTAACAGATACAGCTCTTGGCAATAACTTAAATGAGCGAAGCAAGAATATTCAGGCCCTTATTATGCTCTTTGCAGACCTGAACATGATAACTCTTCAGAAAAGTGATATTTTAGGAGATGCCTACGAATATCTGATAGGTCAATTTGCCATGGAATCAGGCAAGAAGGCTGGAGAGTTCTATACTCCCCACCAAGTTAGTGAGGTTATGGCTCAGATAGTATCCAAGTCCTCTAAGATTAGCCAAATATATGACCCTACAGTAGGTTCGGGTTCCCTTCTATTGACTGTTGGTAAGCACTTGGATACAGATGCACAAAAAGACCTTCACTACTACGGGCAGGAAAAAAATACGGCCACATATAACTTAGCCCGAATGAACTTACTATTGCACGGCGTACGCCCTGAGAAAATGACCATGAGAAACGCAGACACCCTTGCCTATGACTGGCCAGAGGACCCAGAAAGGCCAAACGAAGGTGTTTTATTTGACGCAGTGGTCATGAATCCGCCCTATTCTCTTAAGAACTGGAACAGGATAGGGCTTAAGGTAAGTGACCCAAGATTTGAGATAGCAGGAACTTTACCACCTGATTCAAAAGGAGATTTTGCCTTCCTATTACACGGGCTTTACCATCTTAGAAAAGGCGGTACTATGGCTATTGTCCTACCTCACGGTGTTTTGTTTAGGGGCGGTGCAGAGGGTGAGATAAGGAAAAGGCTAATAAATAAAAACCATATAGATGCAGTCCTAGGGCTACCTAGCAACCTATTCACTAATACGGGTATACCAGTTACAGTCCTTATCCTAAAGAAGGATAGAAAAATGGACGAGCCTGTACTAATTGTCGATGCTTCTAAGGAGTTTAAGAAAGAAGGTAAGCAAAATGTCCTAGAGGAAAAGCATATTGCAAGACTTGTAGATACCTATGTAGAAAGAAAAGCTCAGGAAGGTTACAGTGCCCTAGTATCCAGAGAGGATATTTTAGAAAATGAATATAACCTGAATATACCGAGGTATGTAACACCTAAATCGGAAGATATAGACCATGATGTTGATGCCCATTTATTAGGGGGTATTCCAGCGAATAATATTGAAGAACTTACTATCCTAAACTCCATGGTGGCAGATATCTTAAATGCCAGCCTTAGGGAACTTAGACCAGACTACCTTGAACTTACCAAGAATATTGAAGAACTAAAAAAAGAAGTTCTGCAAAGCGATAAGGTTACTGCTTTATCGGAAACTCTAACAACAGCTATAACAGGTTATATCAATAAATATTGGGATATGATTACAAGTGCAAAGGCTGACACTAATATCAAAGGACTTATGGATGAGATGCTTGTAGATATCAAGGAGCTCTTATCTGGCTTTAGCTTTGTTAATACCTATGACGGTTATCAGATTATAGCGGAGATATGGAAGAACTCTCTCATAGAAGATGTTGAGCTTATCGGCCAAAGTGATTTTTACACTGCTGCCCGTATAAGAATACCTAAAATGGTGACAAAGGGCTCTGGTAATAACAAGCGTGAGGAACAAGACGGCTGGATAAGTAGCTTAATTCCAAGTGAGCTTATTGTTAAACAACTATTTTCCAAAGAGGCTTTAAAAATAGACAGTTTAAAGCAAAATCTATCAGAAACAGAAGCAGAGCTTGAAGAACTGGTTGAAGCTGCCAAGGTTGAAGACTCAGGAGAATATGAGGTTCTATTTGAATGCATCACCAAAAACAAAGAAGGCGAAGCAGGAAACTCCTTTACGGCCAAGGCAATTAAAGATGAGGCCAAAAAATATAAAAAGGACACGGAAGAATATAAGCTCCTTAAAAAAGTTGAGAAGCTTATGGAGGATAAATCCAAGCATAGTAAGGATATCAGGGAAAGTGAAAAAGAACTTAGAGAACTTGTAGAAGAGAAAATCTCAAATCTAACCAATGAGGAAGTGGGTGCTTTAGCCTATGATAAATGGTTCGGAGACCTGATAGAAGATATGGTAAACCTAATAAAGAAGCCATTAGAAGCAGAACTTGACACCTTAAAGCAGTTAAAGGACAGATACTCCTCTACCTTAAACGACTTGGACGAAGAGTATAAGGACCTGGAAGCAAACTTTGAAAGTATGCTGGCTGAACTGGTGGTGATGGAATGAAAAAGCTAGTGCCAAAAAGAAGATTTGAAGGATTTACTGACCCTTGGGAACAGCGTAAGTTATCAGAACTTATTAATGATATAGCAGATGGACCATTTGGTAGTAATCTGAAAACAGTACATTATACTAACGATAAAGAAGCGAGAATTATCCAATTGAGTAATATTGGTGAAATTGGTTGGCAAGATGATAATGTTAGATATACGACATTTGAACATGCTAAAGAAATTAAAAGGTGCATAGTGGGAAGTGGAGATTTAGTTATGGCAAAGATGATGCCAGCTGGACTTACAATACAATGCCCTGATACAGATAAAATGTATGTTTTATCATCTGATGCTATTAAAATAAAACTTAATCAAACTTTAGTGAAAAATAATTATTTCATATGTATGACAAAGAGCAGTTTTTTTCTAAAACAAATTAATAATGATGCACAAGGAAGTACCCGTACAAGAACAAGTATTAGTAAAGTAAGAGGTATGGATATAGTAATTCCAACACCATTAGAACAAAAACAAATAAGCAACTTCTTTTCCATTATAGACAACCTCATCACCCTTCATCAGCGAAAGTTGGATAAACTGAAAGCCACTAAGTCAGCTTATTTTTCGGAGATGTTTCCTAAGGAAGGGGAGCTTTATCCGAAACGCAGGTTTGCAGGGTTTACAGAGCCGTGGGAAGTGCGTAAGTTGGATTTTCTTGCTAATAGGTTCGATAATTTAAGAGTGCCAGTAACGGCATCTAATCGAATATCGGGCAAGGTTCCTTATTATGGTGCTAATGGAATACTCGATTATGTAAAAGGTTTTACCCATGAAGGAGAGTTTGTATTAATTGCCGAAGACGGTGCAAATGATTTATATGACTATCCAGTTCATTATGTAAATGGTAAGGTATGGGTAAATAATCATGCACATGTTATCCAAGCAATAGACGGTGTTTCAGATAATAAATTTTTAAAATATGTATTCAAAGTCTTCAATATTGAGCCTTATTTAGTTGGTGGAAGTCGTGCTAAATTAAATGCAGACACAATGATGAACTTGAATATAAATACCCCGTCAGTCAAGGAGCAAGCTAAAATCGGCTCATTCTTTACCAACCTAGACTCCCTCATTAGCACTCAACAAAGCAAACTAAATAAGCTACAAGCCCTCAAAAATGCTTATTTATCAGAGATGTTTGTCTAAATCAAAGGAAAGGAGGCGTATCAATGTCTGAATATAAGAAAAATGTAGCCGAACGGTCTTTTCAAGAAAGATTTGTTCGGGAACTTGTAAAATATAGATGGCTAGCACCAGATGAGCTGGACGGCAACAAGCAAAAGGTTACAGTAGACGATTTAATCAGCTTCTGGCGAAGTGAGCTCAATCGAATTAACGGGGATATGCTGGAAGGCGTACCCTTAACAGATACAGAGTTTGGGCAGGTAATGGCTAAGGTTAATCAAACAGCCAATAGCTTTGAGGCGGCTAAGGTTCTTTCTATGGAAGGCTCCATCGGCAAGATTGACGGCATTTACAGGGATGACAATCCAAAAGTAACACGAAAGCAAATAACCCTGACCATATTTAAAAAGGCACAGGTCAGCGGTGGTGATTCCTCCTATACCATAGCCAGAGAAGTATCTACACCTAATGGTAACCGCTTTGATATAGTCCTATTAATCAATGGTTTACCCTTAATTAATATTGAGCAAAAGAGAACAGACAAGTCCTTAACGGAAGCCTTTTATCAGTTTAAAAGGTACTATGGAGACGGTGAATATACAAACAATTTTATGGCATTTTCTCAAATGATGGTCATTACCTCGGAAGTGGCTACTAGATATTTTGCAACTCCCAAGACTATAAATGACTTTAATCTTAAATTTGTCTTTGGCTGGGCAGACAGGTACAATAACCCTATCAATGACTGGAAAGAGATTATAGCTAGCTTTCTAATGATACCTATGGCCCATCAACTTGTGGGAGACTATCTGATTATCGATGAAGCCGAAGATGAGGAAAATCGTAGGCATATGATAATGCGACCCTATCAAGTATATGCCCTGCAAGCGGTGGAATTGGCAGCCTTTGGCCTTGATAATGAAGACAAAATTCCCCATGGTGGCTATGTCTGGCATACTACAGGCTCGGGTAAGACAATTACTAGCTTTAAAACTGCCCTCTTCCTTTCTACCCGTGGCGGTTTTGATAAGGTTATATTCCTAGTAGACAGAAAGGAACTAGACAAAAAGACCAGTGAGAACTTTAAAGCCTACTCCACCTATGAAGCCGTATCAGTTGACGATACCAAGTATACCCATCAGTTAAAGAAACAACTCCTATCACCAAAGAGAGGTATCGTGGTAACCACAACCTTTAAGCTAAACAATTTGGTCAAAGAACTTATGGAAGGCGAAGATTACGGACTGGCAAACAAGAAAATAGTCTTTATCATTGACGAAGCCCATAGGACTACCATGGGTGGAATGATGGTCAATATTAAGACCTTCTTTAAGAAAAACGGTCTGTTTTATGGTTATACAGGTACACCTTTATTTGACGAAAACCAAGTCAAGGGTATGATAAATCAAAAGAGCGAAGTAATCGACACCACTGAAAAGCTCTTTGGCCCAGAATTACATAAATACACCATAGACCAAGCCATCGCAGACGGCAATGTGCTGGGCTTTAATGTGGATTATATCAACACAGGGGAATTTATCAGCTACGAAAACCTTAGAGAACAGGTAAAAGAAAAAATTGAAGAAGAAAAGCCAGATATACCAAAGCTTGAATTAGAGCGAATGGTCTATGGCTGGACTGACCTTGAGGTTGAAAGAGAGGCTGCTAAGAGGGATATCCTTATCTATCAGGATAAAACTCACATACCTAGGGTTGTGGAAAGAATATTGGCTAACTGGGAAGAACAGTCCATGAATAGGATTTTTAATGCTATACTAACTGTTGAAAAAAGGCCAAGGGCTGTTGCTTATTATGAAGAGTTTAAAAAACAACTTGAAAACAAAGAAAATGGCATTAACATTGCTCTAACCTTTAGTTTTGAGGGCGAAAACAAAGAAGGTAATATAAAGCCAGGGACTGTCGAGATGATGTTTAAAGATTATGCCAGCTTTACGGGCATTGAATTTGTCAGCGGTGACTTGAAAAAAGGTGAAGAAGCATATTTTGAGGATATTGTAGCAAGAGGCACCCGAGGTGGCAGCGGGAGAAATTCTAAAAATATAGACTTAATAATAGTGGCGAAACAGTTGCTTACAGGCTATGACTCCAAGTTTATTAATACCCTATATGTAGATAGGAATATGCAACTACAGGACCTAATACAGGCTTATTCTAGGACAAATAGGATTTATAATAGGGATAAGGAGTTTGGCTCTATCGTCAATTTTCAATACCCAAAAATGACGGAGGAACAAGTGAATATAGCCTTAAAACTATATGGCAGTGGTGGTTCAAGCTCTAGGGCTATTGTGGAAGATTACAATACGGCAGTTGAAAAGTTATCTATAATGGTTGAAGATATGAAAAAGGCTTTATCCGACCCAACCGAATGGGAAAGTCTAAAATCAGATACCAAAACTAAAGAGTATTTTATCCTATGTTTTGTGGATACTTCTAAGCAGTTGGGTACGGTTATGCAATATTATGAGTATGTATGGGATAATCAGCGATTTAAAATGGATGAGCATACTTGGCTAAAATATGTAGGTGCATATAAAAACTTAATCGGAAAGACAATAATAGACCCTATTGACATACCTGTAACTCCTTTAAGCGGAAAGACCAGAATAACAGCTACCCAAGTTATAGACGATAAACATATATTAAGCCTTATAGGCTCCAGAATAAAGGTTGAGAAGGGTTTTAAGACTGTAGACGATGAAACACTTAGGCTAATTTATGAAGAGATACAGGAGCTTAGCGATATGGGTCAGGCGGAACAGGCTAAATTGCTTAAGGAGTTTGTGGAAACTGAACTATTAACCGGGCATATAAAAGCGGAGTTGGATTTTGACCAAGACTTTGAAAATTGGAAGCGAGCAAGAGTCGAAGAGGAAACAGCCGATTTTGCAAAAACTTGGGGTGTAGACGGTAAAATACTATCTAAGTCCTTGGAGCAATTTGAGCCCTCAAAGAAGGATGTTATCCCCTATATTGACGAACTTCAAGCAAGTATTGATTATGATAAGGCAGAAAACAAAGAAGCAGGTAATCAACTGGCTCATATGATGTACCTAATAAACGAGGAAATACCCGAGTACTTTTTAGAGATGAAAGAAAAGTATAACTAAGACCTTGTTCTCTTTATTTGAAGAAGTAAATTTTAAGATGATTATTAAAGCAGTAGTACCAATTTTTATTGGTGCTGCTGCTTTTCTTGATTTGCAGAAGTTTTTGGACATGTATGATGATAAGAATGTAGATTGGAAGAGATTTAAAAATGAGTATTGTAGCCCCTTGGGACAACAATAATGAGAAACGAGATAATAATGATAGGAACTCATATGTGTGCTTTTGGGTTGGCTTCGTATTGCTTTGGTAAAATAAAAAATAAACTTTCAAAAGAAAAATTAAAGAATTTAACAAATACACTTAATTAGAAGGATATACTACTAATATATATATTTATGGTAATCTAATAATACAAGATGGGGGTGGTTTTATGTCAAAGCGACCTATTAAAGAGACTATTCATGCAAAAGTGATGAGCCTAATGATGTTATTAAAAATTGGATGCGCAACAGAGACACGATAGAATTCTTAGGATTGTGGGAAAGTCTACATAATCCAGATTCTAAACCCGTCGAATTCGACGGGTCTAGAAAAGAAGCTGGACCTAATGCATTTACGATGTCTCCTTCAAAATGGACAAGGTCAGTAAATGCAATTGGTATTGTTACAAAAGCAGAGAGATATGGTGGAACATTTGCACATTCTGATATTGCTTTTGAATTTGCTTCCTGGATATCTGCAGAATTTAAACTTTACATAATTAAAGACTATAAAAGATTGAAAAATGATGAAAGTAGTAAACTTTCTCTAAACTGGAATTTTAACCGTGAGATTTCTAAGTTGAATTATAGAATTCATACGGACGCTATTAAGGAAAATTTAATTCCACCAGAGTTGACATCCTATCAAATTTCTTGAACTTACGCCAGTGAAGCAGATGTTCTTAATGTTGCACTTTTTGGAATAACGGCTAAACAATGGAGAGATAAACATCCTGACAAAAGGAATGGATACTCTCTGGATATAGAATCTCTTGATGAGGAAATACAGATTTTATTTGTAAGCTCAAATAGACTTGAAGAACCTGTGTCCTGGGGTGGACCAATAGTGATGAATACCAGAGATGAACTAGAATTAGCATTTCGGGAGTTAAGAGATGGAAGTTTTTTAAAGCAGACCTTAAACTATGGTTCTACCCTTTAAGTAAACTATAAAAAACATCCAGGGTATCATGGATATCCCTTGAGCTATTCTGATTTCTTTTAAAAGGGCAAGGGAAATAGTTTAAAGCTGTAAGTGCCTGTTTTTTACTAGCAGATAAAACAATTTACCTAAACCATATGAAAAGTATGATATACTGATGATAAGTTGAACAGGCAATTGAAAGGAGGAAAAGAGTATGAACAAAAGTATGAACAAAAGAATAATTGCCCTATTCATAATTCTATCCGTACTTTTAAGCACAGCGGTAACAACTGCTGCCGAGCCAATGACTGACATAGAGAATAGCCCCTACAGGAATGCCATAGAACAAATGGTGGAATTGGGTGTATTATCCGGCCGAGGAGACGGTCTCTTTTACCCCGATGACAACTTAACCCGAGCAGAGGCCGCAAAGGTGGCAGTCTTCCTTGCTGGATTTGACAAAAAGGATGTGGCGCAGGCAGAGACACTGACCCAGGCCTTCGACGACGTGTATGCAGGCATGGGAGACCACGAATGGGCCCTTGGCTGGATTAACCTGGCTGCGGGAGAAGGCATAATAGGGGGTTACGGAGACGGAAAATACGGACCAGGCGATAATCTCCAGATGGCTCAATGGGCGGCCATCCTCATAAGAATACTTGGATACGAGACCGAAGAACTGGAGTGGCCGACCGGTTACGACAAATTGGCCGGTGAGCTGGGCCTTACGGAGGGGCTTGAATACCTAAGTGATTCCTACATAAGAAGGGATCAGATGGCTAGGTTTACTGCGAATGCAGTGTATAATGCAGAGCGTCCCGACGGGTCGAGGATAATAGACCTTTTGGAAGGCACGGAAGGGGATAGGACCGAAGGCCAGCAACTGGAAAGTATAAGCATGTCTATTGTATTCCCGGAAACCTTGCCCGAAGGTGGAGGGCAGACCGCTACCATTGCAGTTATGGTAACTGATGAAGCCGGAAATCCAGTAGAGGGTGCGAAGGTTGTTTTCGATGCATTTGCCTTTGAATTAGGTGAAAGAAATGCACAGTTGTCCAAGTCCGAGACGACAACCGATGCTTCCGGTAAGGCTATGGTAACTTACACAAGCCTGGCAGCGGATGATAAAAGGATGGTGCAGATAAATGTGGATGCCTTTAAGGACTTTGCCGGAGAACACAGAGATTTTATAATGATGGCTGCCAACCAGGCTGCCGTGGTAGGCGGTGTAGTAAGGGATCCCTATACTGGTACCCCCAAGGAGGGTGTCCTCATATGCTTCGTGCGTAGTGAGACTATGAGGACCATCGGTTGTTTAGAAACAGATGAGCAGGGCCGTTATTCAATGGTAGTGCCTACCGGAACCTATCATATAGACTTTCAAAGAATGCCGATAAGGGATCGAATAACGGTTAAGGCAAGCGATCCCGGCCAAACCTATACGGTAGATAATAGCAAGGGCATCCTAAAGGGTGTAGTAACCGGGGTATCCCCGGGAATAAAGGTGGTGGCTACCAGGCCGGGCAATATCTCTGGTCCCGACGACCATACACTGCAGGCAGAAATACAAAGTGACGGGTCCTTTACCCTTGCCCTTGATCCTAATAAATATGGGTTATATATTTATGGAAAATCCACTCCCTTTAAAACAGGAGTTACCGTCCAAAGCGGACAGGTAACCGACATAGGAACCGTAAACGCACGTTGATGATCTTGATGCAGATGCCTAGTAGCCTATCCTTAGTGGTGGGCTGCTTTTTCCTTTTAAATAATCTAGGCCTTTCTATCCACCTGCATAGGTAAGACCTATGTCCATCTTAGGACAGTCCTTGAACTCTATAAGAACTATGGATTTTCCAAACTCATTATCGCTGAATAATTTATTTATCAAAATTCACGTTGTTAATATACCTTTCTTTTGCTATAATAATCAAGAGATTAAAATTATTTAGGAACTCGAATTAATGGAGAAAGGTGAGTGCATCGTGAAGCAGGAGAAAACAGAACTAATATTAAAAGGCGATATATACAAGGTTTTAATAAGCCTATCTGTTCCCATTATGATTAATAGCATTATACAGACCTTATACAATTTAGTGGATGGAATATGGGTCAGTAAAATTTCATCAGTGCATTTTGCAGCGACCTCCTTCGTATGGCCGGTAAACTTTTTATTTATTGCCATCGGCATTGGTTTATCAGTGGCAGGTACATCACTACTTTCTCAACTAATAGGTGCAGGAAGGACTACTGAAGCTAGGGAATACACAGGTCAGTTAATAGGGGCCTCCCTTATACTATCCATAGTATTTACAATAGTGGGCCTAACTACAAGCCCATATATAATAAAACTCATGGGTGGCCAAGGCGAATTTGCACAATTGGCAAATACATACCTGAAAATAACATTCCTAGACCTTCCTTTTTTATTTTTGTATTTTAACATTAACTCTATAATGAACGCCCAAGGAAATACCGTCACTCCGACAATACTAAGTGGAGTTGCCGCCATAATCAATGTCATACTCGACCCAATCTTTATATTTACCTTCAATATGGGTATAGCAGGGGCTGCCTGGGCTACGGTATTGTCTAGGGTTATATTGGCCTTATACGGCATAAGGCTTATTTTTAAGGACAATATGCTGAAACCCGATTTCAAGGATTTTAAATTTAACCAAGGGATTTTAACGGAAATTGCAAGGGTTGGCTTGCCAGCGTCCATCGGACAGGTAGGTGCATCCATAGGTTTTATGACACTAAATGGTTTTATCGTATCCTATGGCACTGCTACCCTGGCTGCCTTTGGCATGGTAAATAGGGTCACAAATCTTGTAATGCAGCCAGCCATGGGGGTTGGGGCTGCACTTACGGCAGTTATAGGGCAAAACCTAGGTGCAGGTAGTCTTGATAGGGCCACAGAGGCCTTTAAGAAGTCATCGAAAATCGCCCTTTATATAGGCTTATTGGGTGGTGTTCTTTTGTTCATCTTCAATAAACTCATTGTAGCATTTTTTATTCAATCTAAGGATGACCCAGAGGTAATAGTCCAAAGTATCACCTATATGAAATTTGTTGCATTTTCTATGCCTCTCATGGGCATGTTCAGTGTCTTGCAGGGGATCTTTCAGGGGTCAGGTAACACAAAGTACTCCATGTACATGGAGATAGGCAGGTTATGGGCTATTAGGCTACCTATGATACTAATATTTAAGCATTTTACCAACTTCGGCTCTCCTGGGATTTGGTTTTCCATGAGCTTTAGCAATCTGATAGCATGCATATATGGGATATATATGTACAAGATACATGGATGGAAAAGGGAAGTAGTAGGAGCCAATAGATAATTCACCAAAAAGGCCTCTTTAGAATAGATTGTACTATACAATCCCTAAGGAGGTTTTATTATGCAAGTAATACGCAGGATGTTTCCAGGGGGGAATACTTCCCAGGGGCTTTATTCCCTCCACGATAATATAATCAGCAATCAGAGAAATAGGCTATATATTTTAAAAGGAATGCCAGGGGGTGGAAAGTCTTCATTGATGAAGGCCATTGCAGAGAGGATGTTTGACAAGGGATATTCCATTGAATACCACCACTGCCCATCTGATCCGGGGTCCATAGATGCTGTAGTTATAGATGGTATTGGAGTTGCAATAATAGATGGGACTCCGCCTCACACAATAGACCCTTTGTATCCGGGCTTGTCAGATAGGATAGTTGACCTTGCAGTTTCCATCGATACTGATAAATTAAAAAAGGAAGAGGAGGCAATTAGGGCTACCAAACTAAAAAACAAGTATGCCTACGAAAAATGTTTTAACTACTTCAAGGCTGCCAATATTATTGCAGAACAAATTGACAAAGAAAATGCCAGGACTTTAGATATTAGGGGATTAAATAATCAAAGTAGAAAGGTGATTGAAATTATTTTTTCAAAACTTCCCATTCCTAAAAAATCCAATGGTTTCAAACAAAGGGATTTATTCTCTTCAGCCTATACACCAGAAGGCTTTACAGACTACACATATACAATTTTAAAATGGGTGGAAGATGTATTTTTTATAAAAGGGGATATGGGAACTGGTAAATCATATTTGCTTAATAGGATACTGGAGGAGGCTAGGCTCAGAAACTTTGAAATGGAAATTTACCACAACCCTATGTTTCCAAAGAAAATTGAAACCATATATATTAAGGAACTTGACTCTGTAATTACTTCCAATGAGCTGGGGTCTAAATTTGCAAAAGAGGAAATAGATTTGAATAGCTATATAAGCAATAGAAAGACAAATGAAGATGATATAAACGCCCTGAATCTACTTATAGAAGGTGGAATAAAAAATCTTAGAGAGGCCAAAGAAAACCATAAGGCCCTGGAAAGATCCTACAGAAGCTCCATCGATTATACGCTGATAGACAGGGAAAGGGAAAAGATTTACAATGAAATACTGAATCTAATAAAACAAGGGCAGATTTAAGCTGCCCTTTACTCCATAGCATCCTTGATTAGTTTATAAAAATGATTTAAGATAGGCTCTAGGTCCTCAGGGGAGCATTTTCCCTGTATGGAATTAGGGCTGCCACCACCTTTGATATCATAATTTTCTCTGGTCTTTTTCATTATTTCCTTTAAATTAATTCCAATATCCTTGGGTACAGATAGTAGAAATTGTCCAGTATTTTCATTTCTAATCCCAAATAAATGTATGCTAGGGCCTGTCTTATCTAAATATACCGATAGTGAATTCAACTCTTTCAGGTCCAAGCCATCAAATATATCTGAGACTATGGCTATCTCCTTAAGTTTGAAGGACCTCCTCAGCAAATCCTCTCCCCTATATTTAATAATCTCCTCTCTAAGCCTTCTATTTTCTTTTTCTAGATCTGATTTTTGCCTATAAAGAATATCTACCTTTTCGCCAATATCCCTATCCCTAGATGATAAAAGTAGGGATATATCCTTGATGGCCTTGTTTTTCCAACTATAGTCCTGCAAGGCCCTTTGACCGCAGACAAATTCCAGCCTTATGTTTCCCTTGTATCTTTCCCATTTTCTAATTTTAATTAGGCCTATTTCACCGGTTTGCCTTAAATGGGTACCGCTACATGGGGAAAAGTCAATATTATCGATTTCTACAATTCTTATATTGGAGTTTACAGTTGGTTGCTTTCTAACGGGTATTTTTTCTATATCTTCTTTCTCTATATAATAGGATTCAATCTTGAAGTTAGAGTATATAACCCTATTGGCATAGACTTCCACCTTTTCAGCCTCTTCTTCTGTCAGGTCAGCCAGGGTAATATCGATATATACATAGTCAGATCCTATGTGAAAACCTACGGTTTCCCCACCATATAGCTTGTAGAATGCAGCGGAGAGAAGGTGCTGGCCAGTATGCTGCTGCATGTTGTCCAGCCTATTATTCCAATTAATATTGAGGACAACCTTGTCGCTTTGAATGTTTTCACCGACTACATGGATTATATCCTGATCTTCCTCATATACCTCTAGTAGTTTCACACCATTAATAGTGCCCTTGTCGCCGGGTTGTCCCCCAGATAGGTGGGGGTAAAATATAGTTCTATTTAGTCTAATGTAGTACTTATCATCCTTATAAATCTTTTCCGTAATCCTCGCATCTATTTCCCTCAGGTAGGGATTAGTTAAAAATAATTTTTCGGTCACCCTTATCAGCCCCTTATATAAGTATAAGTATATATTACCATAAAAGCTCAAAAACCATAATGAAATATTTTTGTCGGGGTTTGCTTTTGCCTTTCAAATCGTGATATAATTATAGAAAATTGCAAGGGATTGATACTATGCCTGATGGACATATGATGGTTTTATTGGGTTTAATTATACTTATATGGAGCCTAAATCGAATGCACAGGAAAAGATAAGTGGAGGATTTCATGCAAAGACCTTTTATTCTATTCTCAATCCCCTTGGCCTTGGGAATAATTTTATCCTATTTTTTTACTTTTGATATGGTGTATGGACTAATATTACTGGCTATATCCCTGCTTATATTCAGCATTTTAATCATAAAAGCTAGGTTTAATTATCCAGTAGTTTTCATTGTTTTTTTCCTTTTGGGTACGATTCTTGGGTCTAGTAGCAGCAAGGATACAAGTCTAGGGTCTGCCATAGGAAGGGAATTAATACTTAAGGCTACTGTAGAGCAGGTATCTTGGGTAGATGAAGAGGCCGGAAAATACATACTGCATGTGGACAGCATAGTTGAAGGCTCCTCAATTAGAAGGATAAAGGAAAAGACTGTTTTAAAATTGTTTGGAGACAGAGAGCTGCGAATAGGAGATAGGCTGACATTTTGGGCAAGGCCCAAGGAGGCCTTGCAAAATACAAACCCCTCCTTATTCAACTACAAGCTTCATTTGATGACCAACAAGGTCTACACAACTATTAATATTGACGAGCATTCTATAATAGAATTAGATAGCAGTCATAAGGGGTTAAAATACTCTATGAGAGAGGCCTTTGTAGGGAAGGTTGAGGACCTCTTCGACAGCCATTTGAGTAGGGAAAACAGCTCTTTGATGAAGGGGATTTTACTTGGCCGGTACTCTTATCTGGAAGATGAAGACATTTTAAAATACAGGGAACTGGGACTGGCCCATATACTAGCTGTGTCAGGTCTGCATATAGGAATAATATCTGCTTTCTTAATATTTTTTCTTTCCAATCTAGGGGTCAAGAGGAGGTATAGCCTGATCATTGTCCTCTTGATTATTTGGTTTTACGGCTACTTAATCGGCTTTCCGCCATCGATATTGAGGGCCAATATAATGCTGAGTATTTCCTATATTGCCTTTATATTTGCAGAGCCCTATGATTCTATTAATAGCCTATTTTTTTCTTTTTTTGTCCTCCTACTTATTAGGCCCATGTGGATATTTAACCTAGGATTTCAATTGTCATTTGCTGCTAGCTTTTCAATAATTTACTTTACACCAAAGATTAGGGAGCTATTGTATTTCTATGATGGGAAAATCACGGCAACCCTCTCAGGTCTTTTGGCAGTGCAAATAGGCTTATTACCGCTACAGGCCTACTATTTCAATAGGATTTACTTGATAAGCCTATTTTCCAATCTAATCCTAGCACCTTTCCTGGGCTTGTCTTTGATTATTGGGACTACAATGCTTGCCTTATCCTATTCCCTAGCTGGGTTAAACCTTGTAGTTGGGAAAGTTTTAAACCTAATACTGAGCCTGGAAGGCCTTATGGCGGACTTGTTTTATGATATTGGTATAGGCATAATAAGGATCCATTCCCCTAATATTTTTGAATTCATCATCTACTTTACCCTACTCCTTTTTCTATTTAGGGTAATAGACCTCAAATACCTGGACTACAAGGTGAAAAAAGTCCTTGGGGTTTATCTCCTAGTTATAGTCATATTTAATGGACTTTTCATATTTACTGATAGGACAGCGGAAATTCATTTTATAGATGTGGGTCAGGGAGATAGTATCTTGATTAGGACTAGAAAGGGGAATTATTTGGTAGATACAGGGGGAAACATATTTGATTCCTTTGATATAGGGGAGAATATTACCCTGCCCTATTTGGAGAAACTAGGGATAAAAAGGCTAAAGGGTGTTTTCATTACTCACTTTGACCTTGACCATAGCAGGGGACTGCCTATTTTAATGGACAATTTAGAAATTGACCATATCTTTATTTCTTATGAGGATGAGGAAAGCGATATTTTTCGGGGAATTAAGGAAAGGTCTAGGCCCTACCTACTATTAAGTGAAAAGGATAGGATAATAATCGATAGGAATAGCTACATAGAAATCATAAGCCCAAATAAGGATATGAGATATGAGGACCTAAGCGACAACAATCTTTCCCTAGTATTCTTATTTTCCCATTATGGGCAGAGAATATTGTTTACGGGGGATATGGAGGAAGAGGCTGAGTCAAGGTTGTTGGATAAGCTAGGTGGATCCATAGATTTAATAAAGGTTCCCCATCATGGCAGTATAAGTTCATCTACTGAAGAATTATTAAATATTACCAGACCCAAGGCTGCAGTGATTTCAGTTGGAAGAAATAATTTCTATGGTCATCCAAGTGGGGAAGTCTTGGAAAGATACGACAATATGGGCACGGAGATTTACAGGACGGATATTGATGGGATGATAAGGGTAAAATTGTATAGGGACAAAATTCTGATTAGGCCATTTTTGCTTGATAAGCCGGGAATAATTGACTTTATCACTGACAATTCCTTGATCATATCCTTTTATCTTGGAATCTTCCTAGCCCAATATATTCTAACGAAAATATATTTAACTAGAAAGGAAAGGTTGACCCCCTATGAATTATGCTGAATTTTTAAAAGACCTAAAAGCAAACAAGATCTTATCGGTCTACCTGTTTACAGGCCAAGAGACATACCTCAAGGACAGGGCCCTGGAGAGCCTCAAATTAAGGTATATAGACAAGTCCCTAGAAGAATTGAACTATGCCATTGTAGAGGGGAAGGAGCAGGGCTTTAATGAGGTATTCAATGCCTGTGAAACCCTTCCATTTATGGCAGAGAAGAAGCTGGTCGTCTTGAAAGATATAGGGGAAATGATGGAAGATGACCCCAAGGAATTAGATGAGGACCTTAGCTCCTATATTGGCAAATTAGAGTCCTCCACCTGCTTGATTATAGTCGATAAATTTAACAATTTAAAGAAGACTACAAAACTATATAAGGCCGTAAAGGCCCTAGGAGGAATTGTAGACTTTGGCAGCTTGAGGGGGAGGGACCTAAATTCATGGGTGGAAAAAGAGTTTAAAAAACATGGTAGGGCTATTTCCTATTCAAACATTACTTATTTTCTACAGGAGTCCGCCTATGGAGATTACAATAGTAGAAAGACCCTATACGATTTGGAAAATGAAATTGCCAAGCTAGTCAATTATACTGGACAGGAGGAAATAAGGAAGGAGGACATAGAAACAGCCCTAGTCAAGACCCTGGACGGTAATATCTTTAATTTACTTGCTGCCATAAATAAAAGGGACAGGGATAGTGCTCTGAGGATTTTCAACGAAATGTATATCTCCAATGAACCCATACAAAGAATACTTTTTATGATTATTCGGCAAATAAGGCTTATTTTAGCCTACAAGCTCTATAGGGAAAGGGGAGACGATGGAGGAAGTATTCAAAAGAAGCTACAGATTAAAGATTATGAGTTTAGAAAAATATCTTCTGAATCCAAATCCTTTCACAAGGACAATTTAATGAAGGCAATGGACTATATATTGGAATTAGACATTAAACAAAAGACTAGTTCACATGATGAAAAACTAGCCTTGGAAATGTTGATTATTCACTTGTCCTACCTGATTTAATGTAAAAAACTTCGGCCACCCGAAGTTTTATTTTATGGATTAGATTGCTTTATTCAGTTTCTTCGTTAGGCGGCTAACCTTCCTTGAAGCGTTATTTTTGTGAAGAATATTTTTGTGAGCAGCTCTTTTAAGCTTTTTATCAATAGTTTTCAACAGTGCCTTGGCCTCATCGATATTTCCCTTGACAATTGCTGATTCAAATTTCTTAATATATGTTTTAATTTCCGATTTTTTAGCCTTGTTTATTGCAGTCCTATTCCTAGTAATAAGAATTCTCTTTTTAGCAGATTTAATATTTGCCAATATTTTCACCTCCTCTAATCTAACAAAAGATATTTTACCACGAAGTGCTATAAAATGCAAGGATATTTAAGATTATAATGGATAAAAATATAAAAAGAAGGATTAAAATTTGAGAGGAGAATATAATGTATAAGATTCGTACAGACTTGGCAGTGGAGAATAGGGAACTGTATAAGGAAAGTTTCAATGAAGATTCAGAGGGCATTGGGGTTGAAAATGAAAAAAACGAATTTTATGAAATTACTAGGGTGAGAATCTTAGACAAAAAGGGAAGCGAAAACATGGGGAAGCCACTGGGTAATTACATAACTATCGACGTGCCCAAATTAAACAGGACAGACGAGGATTTAAAGGACGAAATTTCCCAGGTGGTGGCTAGGGAGATTAAGGGACTAGGTATGAACCATCCCAATAGCAAGATTTTAATTGTTGGCCTTGGAAATTGGAATATAACGCCAGATGCCCTTGGTCCCAAGGTAGTTAACAGGGTTTTAGTAACCAGACAATTTTTCATTAACTACAAGAAGGAGATTGACGAAACCGTAGCTAATGTGGCTGCCCTGTCGCCGGGGGTCATGGGGATAACTGGAATAGAAACTAGCGAAATAGTAAAGGGAGTAGTTGAAAAGCTAGAGCCTGACCTGATAATCGCCGTAGATGCCCTGGCTTCAAGAAAAATGAATAGGGTATCCACATCTATACAAATTTCAGATACAGGAATTAACCCGGGTTCAGGCGTGGGAAATAAAAGAATGGAGATAAATGAGGAAAGCTTAGGCATACCTGTTATGGCCATAGGCATACCAACTGTCGTAGATGCTGCTACCATAGTAAATGATAGCCTAGACCTAATTATAGATGTTTTACAGGGGGAGGCAGAGGAAGGCGATGAGCTCTACCAGCTCCTGGCAAATATAGAATCAGAAGAAAAATATTGCTTCATAAAGGAGGTCCTAAACCCCTATATGGAAAATGTAGTAGTTACTCCAACAGACATAGATTCAGTAATAGATGACCTATCCATTATAATCGCCAATGGCCTAAATATGGCACTTCACCCCGGTATAGATTTAAAGGACGTAAATAGGTATATTAGATAATATTAGAATAATTGACCCCTGATTTGAATATAATTTTATATTGAATAGTGGGGAGTGTTATTATGGGAAAAACAAGAAAATCTGATTATATAATATTGGCACTGGCTTGTGTTCTGGTCCTCAACATAGGTAATATCCTAATAAGGTTTTCTCCTAGGACTAGCAGATTTGTGGAAGACGGCTATATTAAAAAGATTTCCTCCAGCCTTGTAGACACAGTCGGCCTGCTAAATATTGACGACCTTGTATCTAAGATCATAGATTCTTTATTTCCCACAGCAGAAGTATCCAATTTAGAAAGAGATGGACAGGAGACTGACTTTCAGATTCACGAATTTAATGAAGTTGACGAGGATATGGACTACGACAATTCCAGGGATATAATACTGGATAGGCTGGACGAATACGAGTCCCTAATCATTATCAGGGACTCAATGGGAAAGGATATAGTAGAAAACATACCTGAGCCACTGATGATAAATAAGATGATAGTAGACCGGGAAAAACCCTATATCCTGATATACCATACCCATGCAACAGAATCTTATAATCTGTCAAAGGCAGATAATTATAGGAGCTCAGATAAGGATATCAACGTAGTAGGCATAGGGAAGATTATGTCCAATGTATTAGAGGCTGGCGGCCACAAGGTTAACCATGTGGAGGTATACCATGACCTTCCATCCTATAATCAATCATATTCTAGAAGCCTCAATACTATCATGAAGAAGAAGGAGGAGTCAGATAACCTAAGGGTACTGCTGGACATTCATAGGGATGCCTATCTGGAGACAAATCCAAATATGGAGGCCATAAGAGCTAAATCAAAGACCAATATAGATGGAAAATCCGTAGCTACATTTTCCCTAGTAGTTGGCCCTGATACGCCCAATATGGAGCAGGTATTGAATTTTACAAAGTATATTAAGGCCGTATCCGATGCACTCTATCCAAACCTATGTACAGGTATAATAATTAAGCCAACTGGCAAATACAATCAGCATCTATCGGATTACTCTGCCCTTATGGAGATTGGGTATAACTTTAATACCCTTGAAGAGGCAGAGGAGGGGGCGAAGCTAGTTGGGCGGGTGCTGAGTGTTGCAATTAATAGTATAATTGAAGAATAGTCTTTGCAAAACTTTGGAGAAGTGATATAATATTTTTACGAATATGGAGGTAATTGCAATGGAAGAAAACCAGAAGGGCGACAATGGGAAGGAAATAATGGAATGGATAAAAAGTATAGCAACTGCCATTGTTATAGCAGTTATAATCAAAACCTTTTTCTTTAATACGACCTATGTACTGGGGAATTCAATGTACCCGACCCTGCATGAGAAGGATAGATTGTTTGCAAACAAGGTTTCACTATATTTTAGTGGGCCATCTAGGGGAGATGTCATTGTATTAGAGGCTCCAGATGCCCCAAAGAAGGATTATATCAAGAGGGTAATTGCCATCGGCGGCGATATAGTAGAGATTAAGGAAGGTAAGGTCTATTTAAACGGAGAAATACTAGAGGAAGACTATATAGATGAAGGCTCATATACCCATGTATACGAAGAAAGTTTATGGGAGATTCCCCAGGGAAGTATATTTGTACTAGGGGATAATAGAGGGGAAGGGGCCTCAAAGGATAGCAGGTATTTTGGCTGCATACCCATCAAAACCATAAAGGGAATAACGGGCTTTAGATATTTTCCCATTGACAAGAGATTTGGCAAAATCCATTAATTGGGTATAAGATATGCTGGATTTGGGCAATCTAACTATGGTGATAATATGGGAAGCAGGTTGGATAGGAACAAGGCCCGAAGAAAACAAAGACTAGTTTCCAGGATGAAAAGACTTTGCATATTAGCCTTGCTAGTTCTTTTTATAATGGGAATAGAAATTGTAAATCAGAATATAGTATACTTAGATTGCTTGGATAATCCAAATATCCTTAGGTGGAACCCTAAAACTGGTCAACTAGACTTTTTTGGGGTTAGCTATATCTTGGATTTAAGTTTTATAAAAAAGTTTATCAAAAGACCAGTTTTTGTGGTCTTTTTATTTTACATAATATTGTTTATCTGCTATAATTGGGTATTGGAAACATCATAAGGAGGAAAGGCATGGAGAGAGTTAAACAAGAGAATATTAGAAATTTTTCTATTATAGCACATATAGATCATGGAAAATCGACCCTAGCAGATAGGTTGATAGAGGAAACTGGCATGCTCACTGCAAGGGAAATGCAAAGTCAGGTACTGGACAATATGGACCTGGAAAGGGAAAGAGGTATTACCATTAAGCTAAAGGCAGTGAGGCTACTATATAGGGCTAAGGACGGAGAAAAATATATACTGAATTTGATAGATACCCCAGGCCATGTGGATTTTACATATGAGGTATCTAGGTCTTTGGCAGCCTGTGAAGGTGCCATCTTAGTAGTAGATTCAACCCAGGGCATAGAGGCCCAGACCCTAGCCAATGTTTATCTGGCCCTAGACCAGGACTTGGAGATACTACCCGTTATAAACAAGATAGACCTACCCAGTGCGAGACCAGATGAGGTTAAAAAAGAGGTAGAGGATATCATAGGTATAGATTGCGAGAATGCCCCCCTCATATCGGCCAAGGAGGGCCTAAACATAGGAGATGTATTAGAATCTGTAGTTGAGAATGTCCCCGCACCCATGGGGGATGCAGGAGCACCCCTAAAGGCCTTGATTTTCGATTCCTATTATGATAGTTACAAGGGAGTAGTGTGCTATATTAGAGTATTTGAGGGAAGTATCAGGCCGGGCATGGAAATCAAGATGATGTCAACTGGCAAGTCCTATGAGGTTGTAGAAGTAGGTATAAATACATCCAAACACGTTTCCTTAACTAGTTTAGAGGCAGGGGATGTAGGATTTGTGACAGCAAGCATAAAAAACGTAAAGGATGCCCGTGTAGGCGATACCATAACAGATAAAAATAACCCCACCCTGGAAGCATTGCCAGGCTATAAAAAGGTAATACCCATGGTGTATTGTGGCATATACCCTGCTGAGGGTGAGGACTTTAACTCCGTCAGAGAGGCCTTGGAGAAGCTTCAGGTAAACGATGCCTCCTTGGTATTTGAACCGGAGTCGTCAGTTGCCCTAGGATTTGGCTTCAGATGTGGATTTTTAGGACTACTGCATATGGAGATAGTACAGGAAAGGCTAGAGAGAGAATTTGACCTAAATATTGTAACTACTGCACCGTCAGTTATCTACAAGGTAACAAAAACGACCGGTGAAGTCCTGGAAATTCAAAACCCTTCAAATTTACCGGAAACCACTGAAATACTGTCAATGGAAGAGCCAATAGTCACTGCAAACATAATGACACCAACGGACTACGTAGGTACTATTATGGAGCTATGTCAGGACAAGAGGGGTACATTTTTAAATATGGAGTATTTGGAGGAAACCAGGGTAGTCCTTCATTATGAATTGCCCTTGAATGAGGTAATATATGATTTCTTTGATGCTCTAAAATCAAAGACTAAAGGATATGCTTCTCTGGACTATGATCTCAAAGGTTATCAGGAATCTAGACTTGTAAAATTAGACATACTAATAAACAGTGAGCTAGTAGACGCATTTTCACTTATAGTACATGAGGATAAGGCCTATGAGAGGGGCAGGACCATATCAGAGAGGCTTACAGATGTAATTCCAAGGCATCAATTTGCAGTTCCCATCCAAGCGGCAATTGGGTCAAAGATAATCGCTAGGGAAACCATAAGGGCCCTTAGAAAGGACGTACTTGCAAAATGCTATGGCGGGGATATTTCTAGGAAGAAAAAGCTTTTAGAAAAGCAGAAGGAAGGAAAGAAGAGAATGAGGCAAATAGGTTCTGTAGAGGTACCTCAGGAAGCTTTCCTAACAGTTTTAAAATACGACGAAAGATAATGCGGCAGTGTATCGCTGTCGCATTTTTGCGTACTTTTACAGGGGAGGTAGACAAAGATGGACATATCTCTTTATATACACATACCTTTTTGTGCAAGTAAATGTAACTATTGCGACTTTTCATCCTTTCCAAGAATTGAGCACCTGGTCCCCCAATACATGGATAGCCTAATCGCTGAGATGGCCCTATATAAGGAAGCCTTGAGAAACTATAGCATCAAAACAATTTTTATAGGAGGGGGAACCCCCTCCCATATAGGGGCAGAGCATATATATAGGATAATGAATTATATACATGCAAATTATAGGACCAGTGGACTATCCGAGATAACAATAGAGGTAAACCCCGGGACCGTTACCAAGGACAAGGCCAAATCTTACAAGGATTTTGGAATAAATAGGGTCAGCATGGGGGCCCAGAGCTTTAACGACCAGATGCTAAAGAAGCTTGGAAGAATTCACAATTCAGAGGAGATATACAATAGTTACAGGATAATAGAAGGGTCGGGCATTGAAAATATAAATCTTGACCTTATATTTGGCTTGCCAAATCAGAAATTAAACGATGCCATGGAATCTATAAGGGCGGCTGTTGCACTTGGGGTCCAGCATATATCCCATTATGGACTTATAATAGAAGAAGCTACTAATTTCTATAGCTTGCTCAAGGCTGGGAAACTAGCTTTGCCTGGGGAAGACGAGGAGAGGGAAATGTATCACAGGGCAAGGAATTTTCTAATCCAAAATGGATATGACCACTACGAAATATCCAATTTCTCATTGGAGGGTTACGAAAGCAAACATAACCTAGCATATTGGGATATAGAACCCTATCTAGGACTAGGACTTAGTAGCCATTCCTATATGAATAATAGGAGGTTTTTCAACAGTTCAAGTATTTCTAATTATATAGATTTACTAGGAAAGGGCAGGCTAGCCATAGAGGGGAAGGAAGAGCTAGACTTGGATGCGGAGATAGAAGACTATTGTATCTTTGGCCTCAGAAAAATAAGGGGCATAAATAAGGAAAGATTCCTCCACAGATTTGCCATAGGAATAGAAGAATTATATGCCGATGTAATAGAAAAACATGTCTACAATGGTCTGTTAATAGACGATGGACAATCTATTAGGCTTACAGAAAAGGGACTGGATTTATCCAATTTAGTAGAAGTGGATTTTCTCAAATAATTTTGGCAAAAACTATTGACAAAGTTCTTAACTAATGGTAACTTTAAAACGTAGGCTTTAGCACTCACTAACCATGAGTGCTAACAAAATTCTATCTAGTATTTGTGGACTTTGAGGTGATGATATATGCTAGATGACAGAAAGTTAAAGATACTATATGCAATAATTAATTCATATATTCTAAGTGCTGAGCCGATAGGTTCAAGGACCATTACAAAACAATATGATCTTGGGGTCAGTTCTGCCACCATAAGAAATGAGATGTCAGACCTGGAAGACCTAGGATATTTGAACAAGCCGCACTCTTCAGCGGGTAGGGTGCCATCTGACAAGGCCTATAGGCTTTATGTAGATGAAATACTAAGATTAAAAAGGACCCAAATCAATTCGAAGAGGAAAGAGGAAATAAAGCAGGTGCTAATTAGGGAATCTAGGGAGATCGATCAGCTATTGCAAAATTCCGCAAAAATCTTATCTGCCATGACTAGCTATACTGCCCTAGCCATATCTCCCAAGATGAAGAGCTCAAAAATCAAGCATATTCAACTTGTAGCCATAGACAAAAAACAAGTTTTAGTAGTTTTAATAAACGATGCGGGAGTCGTTAAAAATACAATTTTTAGACTCCAGGGCCAGGTATCAGAAGAACAGTTAAGTACGCTTACAAATATCCTAAATGACAAACTAAAGGGCCTGCCTATGGATCAGATAGATGATGGGCTGACCAATGAAATTATCGGAGAGATATATGAATTTAAAAATATCATAGACAGTATTTTACCAATTATCAACCAATCAATTGAGGACATTTATAGTGTGGATATTTTTTCCGATGGAATAACAAACATCTTGAATTTTCCAGAGTACAAAAGCCTAGATAAGGTCAAGGATTTTATTTCCTTTGTGGAAGACAAGGAGTTAATGGTGGATTTGCTATCAAATAACTCCATTACACAGGATATAGAGCTGATAATTGGCAAGGAGAATATTTATGAACCAATAAAGGACTGTAGCCTGATAACAGCCAATTATCGACTGGGCGATAAGGTAATAGGCAAAATTGGGATAATTGGACCGACGAGGATGGATTACCAAAAATTAATAGACGACTTATATTTATTTTCAATAAATATTTCAGAAATTATAGATATGCTAATTGGTAAGCAGTACAAATAATAGCTGTCAAAGAATACAAGGGGTGATTCAATGAAAGAAGAAAATGGACTAGGTAAAGAATCAGAAGACCTGCAAGAAGACATATCTTCTGATGAGGGCATTCAGGAGGAAATAGTAGATAGCAAGGATGAGTTAATAGCTGAACTAAATAACAAACTAGCTAGGCTCCAAGCCGACTTTGTCAACTATAAAAAGAGAATGGAAAAGGAAAGGGAAAGCATTAATTATTATGCCACAGAGTCCTTTGTCTCCAGCTTACTTCCGACAATAGATAATTTTGAAAGAGCCTTAGAATCGGAGGATAGCAAGAAAAATGGATTTTATGAGGGCATAGAGATGATTTATAATCAGTTGATAAAGACCCTAAAGGACAATGGGGTAGAAGAAATAGATGCCATCTACCAGGATTTTGACCCCAGTTTCCATCATGCAGTATTCATGGAAGAGAGTGAGGAATACGAATCGGGAAAGGTCCTGGAGGTTTTGCAAAAAGGCTATTTTTTAAAAGATAAGATAATAAGGCCATCAATGGTTAAGGTTTCAAAATAATATAATAGGAGGAATTTTTATGGGAAAAATTATTGGAATTGACTTGGGAACAACAAATTCATGTGTCTCTGTCATGGAAGGTGGAGAAGCTATCATTATACCAAACTTAGAGGGAAATAGAACAACTCCATCTATAGTTGCTTTTACAAAGGAAGGGGAAAGGCTTGTTGGAGAAACCGCTAAGAGACAGGCAATTACAAACCCTGACAAAACAGTTATGTCTATAAAAAGAAAGATGGGCACTGATTACAAAATAGATATGGATACCAAGCACTTTAGTCCTGAAGAAATTTCAGCTATGGTATTGCAAAAAATCAAAATGGATGTAGAGAACTATCTAGGCGAGAAAATAACAGAGGCTGTCATTACAGTTCCCGCATATTTTACGGACAGCCAAAGGCAGGCTACCAAGGACGCAGGCAAAATTGCAGGTCTTGAGGTCAAGAGGATAATCAATGAACCTACAGCTGCAGCCCTAGCCTATGGCATTGACAAGGAAGAAGGACAACACAAGATTATGGTATTTGATTTAGGTGGAGGAACCTTTGACGTATCAATACTAGAATTGGGAGATGGAGTATTTGAAGTATTAGCAACTAGGGGAAATAATCACCTAGGTGGAGATGACTTTGATGAGAAACTCGTAGACTATATTGCAGAGCAATTTAAAAAGGAAAATGGCGTGGACCTTAGACAGGATAAGATGTCCCTACAGAGACTAAAGGAGTCGGCTGAAAAGGCAAAAAAAGAGCTGTCATCAACCATGTCAACTAATATTAATTTGCCTTTTATTACAGCAACTCAAGCTGGGCCATTGCATCTAAATATGGACCTAACTAGGGCGAAGTTTAATGAATTGACTTCGGATTTAGTAGACAAGACCCTGGGACCAGTTAGAGAAGCAATCAAGGACGCAGGTCTACAGGCTTCAGAAATAGAAAAGGTAATCCTAGTTGGCGGTTCAACAAGGATACCAGCAGTACAAGAGGCTGTGAAGAAACTAACTAATAAAGAACCACAAAAAGACATCAACCCAGATGAATGTGTTGCCTTAGGTGCAGCTATTCAAGGAGGGGTCTTATCGGGAGAGGTCAAGGACCTACTATTGCTTGACGTTACCCCCCTGTCTTTAGGTATTGAAACCCTAGGAGGAGTGACCACTAGGCTAATTGAAAGAAATACCACCATACCGACTAAGAAAAGCCAGGTCTTTACAACTGCTGCTGATAGCCAGACATCTGTAGATATTCACGTACTACAGGGTGAGAGACAGATGGCCAATGACAATACAACCTTGGGCAGATTCCAATTGGCTGGGATAGCTCCTGCGCCAAGGGGTGTTCCCCAAATAGAGGTAACATTTGACATAGATGCCAATGGAATTGTAAACGTAAGTGCAAAGGATCTAGGCACAGGTAAAGAACAAAGAATTACCATAACAGCTTCAACAAAACTCTCCGATGATGAAATAGAAAAGAAGGTTAAGGAAGCTGAAAGATTTGCAGAAGAGGACAAAAAGAAGAAGGAAACAATTGAAATAAGAAACAATGCTGATTCCCTAGTGTATCAGACCGAGAAAAGCTTAAAGGACTTGGAAGGTAAGATATCAGATGAGGAAAAGGCAGAGGTGGAAGGAAAGCTAGAGGAACTAAGAAAGGCCTTGGAGGGCGAAGATTTTGACGATATCAAGAAAAAGACCGATGAATTGACAGAGAGTTTTTACAAGATATCCCAAAAAATGTACGAAAACCAAGGACCAGAAGACGAGTCACAAGGGGATTCCGATGACGACGTAGTAGACGCAGACTACGAAGTAGTAGATGAAGATTAGGACAAAGTCAATTAAGCTAAATCATTTGATTTAGCTTAATTGTTTGGTATAATAATCATAGTTTATATTAAAGGTTGGTGAAATAATGTCAAAGAGGGATTACTATGAGGTCTTGGGCCTAGGTAAAGATGCATCGGAAAACGATATAAAAAAAGCTTATAGGCAGTTGGCAAAAAAATATCACCCCGATTTAAATCCAGACAATAAGGAGGCAGAATCAAAATTCAAAGAGGCCACAGAGGCCTATGAAATATTGTCAGATTCTGAAAAAAGATCTAGATATGATAGATATGGCCATGCTGGAGTAGATCCGCAGGCAGGAGGATATGACCAGGGCTTCGGAGGTTTTGGAGATATATTTGAGGATATATTTGACATATTTGGAGGTGGATTCTCCGGTGGCAGAAGAACTGGACCCGTAAGGGGTGCTGACTTAAGGTATAATCTCAACCTAGAATTTAAAGAGGCCATCTTTGGGGTCGAGAAGGAAATACAAATTAGAAGGACAGAGAACTGCGATACATGCGGTGGCAGTGGAGCTAAGCCTGGTACTAGCAAGGAAACATGCCCTACTTGCAATGGAAGGGGAGAGGTAAGATATGCACAGCAAACCCCCTTTGGGCAATTTGTGAGGACTTCTGCCTGTGATACCTGTGGAGGTACAGGTGAAATAATAAAGGAGAAATGCGACATATGCCATGGTGCAGGTAAGGTGGTCAAGACCAAGAAAATTAAGGTTAAGATACCCCAGGGTGTAGATACAGGCTCTATTATTTCCATGAGGGGAGAGGGCGAAGCAGGAGAACGTGGGGGCCCTCGGGGAGACCTATATATCTATATCAATGTACTGGAAGACAAGGTATTTAGCAGAGCAGGAAACAATATCTATATAAGGGTTCCCATATCTTTTACAGAGGCTGCCTTGGGAGCAGAAATTGAGGTGCCTAGCCTAGAGGAAATAATTAAATACGATATACCAGCAGGGACCCAAACAGGTACAGAATTTAGGCTGAGAAATATGGGAGTGCCAAACCTCAGGGGATATGGCAGAGGAGACCTGTTTTTCACCGTGGATGTGAGGGTGCCAGACAAACTTACAGACAGGCAAAAGGAATTGTTGATGGAATTTGCCGAGGAAACTGGAGATAGCTACAGGGAAAACAAAAAAGGATTTTTCAAAAAAGTAAAGGACGCCTTTAACTAATTAGGGTCTGGGATTGTTAAATCTCCTTTATTTGATATAATTGATTTAAGCAGAGATGGGGGATAGGTCTATGAAATGGGCAGAGGTACAGATTAAAACAACACCTGAAAAAGAAGAAATAATATCTAGCATTTTATATGATGTGGGAGCCACAGGGCTGGCTATCGAGGATCCCAGAGATATTTTTGAAATATCCAAGACTCCTGAAAGCTGGTCTTTTGTCGACCTAGAGGATTTAGATTTAGACTTTGATCTTATACTTATCAAGGCTTATTTTTCCGAGGCAGAGGATTTAGACCATATCTTGCAAGATATAAGAAACAGGATTAAGGACAATCCCACGCTGAGAATCCAGGACCATGGATTAGTTATCAATATTATCAACGATGAGGATTATGCCGAAAATTGGAAAAAATATTATAAGACGACTAGGATAGGGGATAGAATCGTAATTAAACCCTCCTGGGAGGAATATTCCATAGAAGAAGGAGATATATTAGTTGAATTGGACCCTGGTATGGCATTTGGCACCGGGACCCATGAAACAACGGCCATGTGTGCCCAGGCCCTGGAGGAATATATAAGGGAAGGGGACATAGTCTACGATATTGGGTGTGGCAGCGGCATCTTGAGCATTATTGCAGCCAAATTGGGTGCAAGCAAGGTACTAGCTGTTGACAATGATCCAGTGTCCATAGACGTTTCCATAGAAAATATTAACTTAAATGATGTGGAGGACATAGTCGAGGTCAGAAAAGGGAACTTATTGGATATAGTTGAGGGGAAGGCCAATGTAATTGTATCAAATATAATTGCAGAAATAATCGTCAAGATGGTTAAGGTCCTAAAAAATCATTTGGAGGACGGAGGCATTTTCATCAGCTCAGGTATCATAGAAGACAAGATACAGATGGTGGAAGACTCCCTACTTGCCAACGGCCTCAAGATAGTTGACAAAATAAAGCTAAACCAATGGGCATTAATCATTGCCAGCAATGACTAGGTGATAAATATGCATAGATTTTTTATAGATAAGAGTCAAATATGTCAAGATACTATTGAGATTTTAGGTTCAGATGTAAGGCACATTCGAGATGTTCTGAGGCTAAAGGTTGGAGATAGAATAGAGGCTGTGGCAGATGGCTATATATATATCTGTCAAATACAGGCCATAGAAAAAAATAGGCTAATACTTAAAGAGCTGGATGGCTATAGGGGGAACAAGGAATCCCCCATCCATATTATCCTATATCAGGGCCTGGCAAAGGGAAATAAGATGGACTTAATTATACAGAAGAACACTGAACTTGGGATTAGAGAATTTTACCCATTAGCCACATATAGATCAGTTGTAAAACTCAAGGACATGAAAAGGGAAGAATCCAAGGTCAACCGTTGGACTCTACTTGCAGAGGAAGCTGCAAAACAAAGCAAAAGAGATATAGTTCCAAAGGTAAACAGTATAATTTCCTTTGATGAAATGATAAAATTATTAGATGGTAAAAAAAATATAGTAGTCCCCTATGAGGATGAAAAAAACCAATTTATCAGCAAGGAATTGGACATAGAGGGCAACACCCTACACCTGATAATTGGACCAGAGGGAGGATTTGAGCCTAAAGAAATAGAAGAGTTGAAAGCCATAGGTGCCAAGATTGTTACATTGGGTCCTAGGACCATGAGGACAGAAACAGCGGGAATAGTGGCATCTGCAATACTACTATATGAATTTGGAGACCTAGGAGTGATTTAATGAACAAGGTAGCTTTCTATACCTTAGGATGTAAGGTTAATCAATATGAAACGGAAGCCATGGAAGAATTGTTTGAAAGCAAAGGATATACAGTTGTAGATGAGAATGAGATAGCAGATATTTATGTCATAAACACATGCACAGTTACAAATTTGTCGGACAGAAAATCTAGACAGTTCATATCTAGAGCCAAGAAAAGCAATGAAGATGCGACCATAGCTGTAGTTGGATGTTATTCTCAAGTATCCCCTGATGAGGTAGCGGGAATAGAGGGAGTAGACGTAGTCATTGGGACTACAGAAAGAGGAAGGGTATTAGAACTGTGCGAGAAATCTAGGGAAAACAAGGAAAAGTTTAATATAGTCAAGAACATAAAAGCCCACAAGGAATTTGAGGCAATAAAAATTGAAGATATAAAATCAAAAACAAGGGCCTATATAAAGATACAAGACGGTTGTAACCAGTTTTGCTCCTATTGTATAATCCCCTATGCTAGGGGGCCCATAAAGAGCAGGCCCATGGAGGATATAATTGCCGAGACAGAGAAATTGGCTAGGGCAGGCTTTAAAGAAATCGTACTCACTGGAATCCATGTGGCATCCTATGGTAAGGATTTAAAGGATACTTCACTGATAGATGTACTTGAAAGAGTGGGAGAAATAGAGGGAATTGAAAGGATTAGGCTAAGTTCAATTGAGCCCACCCTAATAGATGACGATTTCATGAAAAGACTTGTTAAGATTGGCAAGGTATGTGATCACTTCCATCTGTCTTTGCAATCGGGTTCTTCAACAGTCTTAAAGAGGATGAATAGGAAGTATGGGCCAGAGGACTACAAAAAGATTGTAGGACTCATTAGGGAATATATGCCAGATGCTGGGATTACAACAGATATCATCGTTGGATTTCCCGGTGAAACTGATGATGAATTTAATGAAACTTGCGAATTTGTCAGGGACATAGGTTTTTCTCGAATCCATGTATTCAAGTATTCTCCTAGGAGGGGAACACCAGCAGCAAAATATGAAGGTCAAGTCCATGGGAATATAAAGAGCCAAAGATCAGAAAAATTAATTTCTCTTGGAAAGGAAATGATGAAGGAATTTAACTCCAAGTTTATAGATAGAAATCTATCCGTTTTATTTGAAGAGGAGAGCAAAAGACAGAAAGACTACATAGAAGGATATACAAGAAACTATATCAGAGTGAAGGCTGAGAACAATGCAAGCCTAATAGGCCAAGTAGTCGATGTAAGGATTCACAGTAGCAGAAATGATTTTTTACTTGGACAAAAGATAGAATAATTGAATAGGAGGTGGAAAAGATGGACAATTGTTTGTTTTGCAAAATTGTAAATGGTCAGATACCTTCCAATTTCATATATGAAGATGACAAGGCTATTGCCTTCGAGGACATAAATCCTCAGGCACCTGTTCACTTTTTGGTCGTCCCCAAGGAGCACATAGAGTCCTTAGACCATATAGACGAAGACAAAAGACTGCTTATGGGTCATCTCCTACTCATTGCCTCTAAAATAGCCAAGGAAAGAGGTCTGGAAGATGGCTATAGGGTTGTAAACAACATAGGTGTAGATGGAGGACAAACCGTAGACCACATTCATTTTCATGTATTGGGCAAAAGAAAAATGTTATGGCCACCAGGCTAAATATTGGTTGAAATATTTAAAATAATAATGTATAATTATTTAGTGCACAACCCCTTGCTATATAGTATTGAGTACTCTTGTAGTAGAGAGAGGAGGGAGAAGCCGATGGCAGAAATTAGGGTTGGAGAAAATGAATCTCTTGACAATGCTTTAAAAAGGTTTAAAAGACAATGTGCTCGCGCTGGCGTTATTGGAGAAGTCAGGAAAAGGGAGCATTATGAGAAACCTAGTGTAAAAAGAAAAAAGAAATCCGAAGAAGCTAGAAAAAAGAAATATTCTAGGTTTTAGTTGAAGATATGAATATCCCTTAAAAATTGTAGAAATCTTTACAGACTTCATGAAATTAAAGACATGATAAAAACGATATTATTAAGGTAAGGGGACCAAATAATATGAATTATACTACTTATTATTGGTAATTAGTGTTAGTATTTGGAAGGAAGCCATGGCAATGGCTAAAATGTGTATGACTAATAGCACGATTTAAATAAACCTGGGTAACCCCAGGTTTTTAAATTTTTTGTTAGTTATTATACAAATTCTTGGGTAATAGTATAATATAAAATAAAATTATGATATAATATAATTAGGGAGTCAAAATATATTATATCTTTATGATTTTATCACAAAATATCTACAGAATATGGAGGTGTGATAATGAGAAAAAGGCTAATAGGAATATTTATATTGATTGTGATTTTAATTTTTCCGGCCAGTATTTTTGCCGAAAGCAATGATGTCTATGTAGTTCCCATAAGAGGGGAAATTAACAAGGCCACTTACAACTTTTTAAAGCATAATTTAGACAAGATAAAGGATGCTAGGGCCATTATTTTTGAAATCGACACCTATGGGGGACAAATTGCAGAGGCAGAAAAAGTTAAGAATTTAATAATGTCTACACCTTTACCTACCATTGCCTATGTAAACAACAAGGCAGAATCCGCGGGAGTTCTCATTACGATTTCCGCTGAAAAGGTAGTAGTAGCCAATTCAGCAACCATAGGGTCTGCGGAGCCAATACCCAATACAGAAAAGATTCTATCAATGTGGAGGGCCTTGCTTAGAGATACTGCCCAATATAGAAATAGAGACTCGGAGATTATTGAGGCAATGGCTGACAGGGACCTATTGATTGAGGGCATAACAGAGAGAAATAAGCTGGTAAATTTGACCTCAATAGAGGCCCTTAGGACCGGGATAGCAGATTTTGCTGCAGACGATTACCAAGAATTACTAGGCCATTTTGAATTGGGCGACGCCAATGTCCATAGAATAGATGAGAGCCTTCAGATAAAACTATCAAAATACATTTCAAATCCCTATATAAGCAGCCTGCTCCTGACTCTAGGCTTTGTAGGTATGGTAATTGAGATACTGACACCGGGATTTGGGGCCGGAGGTACAATAAGCATAATTGGGTTTGGTCTCTACTTTGGAGGCAATATCCTAGGAGGGAATTCACACTGGACCTCCCTTATATTGTTTGTTACGGGTTTAATTCTCTTAATTATAGAGGCCATAGTGCCAGGATTTGGCTTACCGGGCATAGGCGGTATAATCCTAGTCCTAGTGGGCACAGTACTGGCTATGGAGTCCATGAAAATTGCCCTCTTGTCCCTAAGTATTGCTATTTTAATAACTACCATTGTCACTGTTATTCTAATAAAAATGGGATTTAAGAGTAAAATGCTAAATAGGATTGTATTAGATACAGAGCATAGGGACGAAAAGGGATATTTAAGCGTTGATTCGGCACAAGAATATATGGATAAAGAGGGAATTACCATTACAGAACTTCGCCCTACTGGGTTTATAGAAATAGATGGTATAAAAATGGATGCACTTTCAGATCAAGGTTTTATACCAAAATCTACACCAGTGAAAATAGTCAGGGTGGAAGGTTCAAAATTATTTGTGAGGAGGTTTTAAAATGTCAATATTTTTACCAGTGGCCTTGGCCCTTATCATTATTATTTTAGTAATGTTGTTTTTTACATTTATTCCAGTTGGACTGTGGGTTACAGCATTTTTCTCTGGAGTCAAGATTTCCATGGCAACCTTGATAGGTATGAGGTTAAGGAGAGTTGCCCCATCTAGGATTGTAAACCCAATGATCAAGGCCACCAAGGCAGGACTTGTAATTAGGATTAATGAACTAGAGGCTCATTTCCTAGCAGGTGGTAATGTCAATACCCTAGTGGATGCATTGATAGCAGCCCAAAGGGCAAATATACCATTGGAATTTGAAAGGGCTGCGGCCATTGACCTTGCAGGTAGGAATGTACTAGAAGCAGTTCAGGTATCTGTTAATCCAAAGGTCATAGAAACACCCCAGATAGCAGCAGTTGCAAAAGATGGTATCGAAGTAGTAGTTAAGGCAAGGGTAACCGTTAGGGCAAATATCGAGAGGCTAGTAGGGGGAGCAGGTGAAGAAACCATAATAGCCAGAGTAGGTGAAGGTATTGTAACTACTGTAGGTAGCTCCAATTCCCACAAGGATGTATTGGAGAATCCAGACAGTATTTCAAAGACTGTACTAAACAAGGGATTAGATTCAGGAACAGCCTTTGAAATTCTTTCCATAGATATTGCCGATGTAGACGTAGGTAGAAATATAGGAGCAAAGTTGCTGATGGATCAAGCAGAAGCAGACAAGAGGATTGCAGAAGCCAAGGCAGAGGAAAGAAGGGCTATGGCAGTTGCAAAAGAACAAGAGATGAGGGCGGACGTTCAGGCCATGAGAGCTAAGGTAGTGGAAGCAGAGGCAGAAGTCCCCTTGGCATTGGCATCGGCCTTAAAAGATGGAAAGCTTGGAGTTATGGATTATTACAATATGAGAAATGTATTAGCAGATACAGATATGAGATCTTCCATATCT
The DNA here is from genome assembly GCA_041655755.1 of Tissierellaceae bacterium. GTDB lineage: Bacteria > Bacillota > Clostridia > Tissierellales > Tissierellaceae > JAAYFT01. Next base: position 36,194 of record JBBAEY010000002.1, on the reverse strand, counting down.
AAGATAGTTGAAGATGACAAGAAACGAGAATAGGGAGGGGTTTTATGCCTAGTCCTTTATTATTCTTTATATTTATAATCGTTGTAGATTTATTACTCAAATCTGCAAGGGATAAGAAAAAGATTGAGGAATCAAAGGGTAAAAGGGAAGTACAGCAAAGTAAACCAGAGAAAAAACCTGGACCTTTTGCAGACTTGAGAAGAATACTAGAAGAGGAAATTCAAAAGGAAAGACAAAGGGAGCTAGAAAAAAAAGCTGTCTATAAGGTAGAGGTTGAGCCCCTAAGGGTTGATAAAAGACCTGAGGTCAATTTCGAATCAAGGGTTCAAACCAAGAAGCTTGTAGAAAGTCCAGTTTATGAAAAGGATAGTTCACCCAAGGGAAAGTCTCAGCTTGCTAATATGGACTTTCGGGATAGCATAGTCAGGGGGATTATATTTTCTGAGATACTATCTGAACCTAAGGGAGTTAAAAATCAAAGGAGAAGTCTGTAATATTACAGGCTTCTTTTTTGCATAGTCCCCATTTTACAGGCATAGAATTAATTGGAGGGGTATAGATGAAAAAGCAAATTGAGGATGTAAAATACAGTATTTCAAAATCTCTAGAGCTCCCAATGGATATAATTATGGATTTGCCAAAGTTAAATTTGGTCGGGGATATGGAGGCTTCATTACAAAATCATAAAGGAATAATAGAGTATACAGAAGAGGTCATAAGGATAAACACAAGAATAGGGGTATTTAAAATTCTCGGCGAAAATCTAGAAATAAAAACCATCCTTTCTGAAGAAATAATTGTAGCAGGTTTAATAAAAAGAATTGAAATAATCAGCTAGGGAGTGTAGATATGCTAGCTATAAAGATATGGAATTATTTTAAGGGATATGTTATTATTAGGGTTGAAGGACTAACTTTGGAAAGACTGTTAAATTTATCTGCGGCCCACAATATATACCTTTGGGATGTAAAGAGGTCCAGTGGTATTGTACTTGAAATGAAATCATCCACCAAAGGTTTTAAGGCCTTGAAACAGGTGGTAAAGAAGGTAGGCTGCAAGGTAACCATTAAGGAAAAAATAGGACTACCTTTCCTAGTCTATAAGCTCAAGGAAAGGAAGATGTGGGCAGCAGGTTTTATTTTGTTTTGGGCAATTATTATATTTTTAAGTTCACTTATTTGGAAGATTGAAATAATAGGCAATGAACAGACCCCAAGTGAGGAAATAATTTCCTTGCTGGAAGACAATAATATAAACCAGGGAAGACTAAAATATCAGATAAATAAGGATAATATCAAGGATATATTGAATAAAAACTATGATTATCTTTCCTTTATCTCCGTTACCATAAAGGGAACTAAATTGACAATAGAAATAAAAGAACAAGATTTGCCTCCGGAAAAGGTCGACAAGGCCTATCCCTGCCATATAGTTGCCAAGAAAAGGGGCGTTATAACAAAGCTTATTCCAAAGAATGGAAGGGCTGTAGTAGAAAAAGGCAGGGTGGTTTCACAGGGAGATATACTTATTACAGGTATTTTATCAGATGAGGCTAGTGACGGTTTTATGGCTGTACACGCCGAGGGAGAGGTTTATGCAATCACCAGGTATAGCAGTATAGTTAGGGAGCCGATTGTAAAGAATGAGGAGAAATATACTGGCAATACTATAGTTCAGAAGGGGATAAAAGTCGGGAATAAGGGCGTCAGATTTATAAGGGGAAGTATACCGTTTGATAATTACAAGGAATTTGAAGAAGAAAAAAGCATTATAAACTTGGAGAAACTTAATATAGATTTTCCCATTAAGGTAATCACTTATGAATATAGGGAAGTGAAGCTGGAGGAGATAAGGCAAGACATAGAATTCCTAAAGAATTCAAACTACCTGGAAGCAGCAAAAATGATAAATGAGGAAATGCCTCCGGATGTACAGGTACAGTCAAAAAATACAAGGCATCAGGTAGATAATGGAATACTGACTACTCAACTTATCATTGAGGCTATAGAGGATATAGGAAGAAAACAAATCATAGAAAATAGGGAGGATTAAATTTGCCAAAAGCAAGGGAAGAAAACAGCATATTAATTGAGGATAGTCATCTTATTGGAGAATTATTTGGAGATTTTGATGAAAATATTGATATAATAGAGGAAGCATTGGGTATTGAAATAGCAACTAGGCAAGGGGAAATAAAGCTAATTGGAGATAAGATCGCAATAGATTTAGGAGAAAAGCTAATACACAATTTAGTAGGTATAATTAAAAGACAAAACAAGTTAGATAAGCAGGATTTAAGGTATTCTATCCAGCTTGTCCTAAGCGGTCAGGAAGAATATGTAAAGGAACTATTGAAGGAAGTTGTCTGTATTACAGCATCTGGCAGGAGCATCAGGCCCAAGACCATAGGGCAAAAAAGATACCTAGATGCAATTAAGAAGCACGACATAGTATTTGGCATAGGGCCAGCGGGCACTGGAAAGACATTTCTAGCCATGGCTATGGCGGTTCAGGCACTTAAAAACAAGGAAGTAAATAGGATTATCTTGACTAGACCCGCTGTTGAAGCAGGAGAGAGCCTTGGATTTTTGCCAGGGGATTTGCAGGAAAAAGTAGATCCATATTTAAGGCCCATATATGATGCCTTATTCGACATCCTAGGAGCTGAAACCTATGGGAGATACATGGAAAAGGGTTTAATAGAGGTGGCACCCTTGGCATATATGAGGGGGAGGACCTTGGATTCTTCCTATGTTATCCTAGATGAGGCACAGAATACAACCAATGAACAGATGAAGATGTTCCTTACTAGGCTTGGATTTGGTTCAAAGGCCATTATCACAGGGGATATAACACAAATAGACCTGGCTAAGGGCAGGGAATCTGGATTAAAGATTATTATAAAGATATTAGACAAGATAAAGGGGATAGATTTTGTCTATTTTTCAAAAGAGGATATTGTCAGACACCCCTTAGTGCAAAATATAATTGAGGCCTATGACAGATATGAGAAAACAAAACTATAAGCCTAGGAGGAGACCTATGAACAGCAAGGATAGGATCTTAAAGAAGAATAGAAAACTATATAATGGGTTATTGCTAGTAGTTTTTACAGCAATTCTTTTTTTTATAGCTGTGTATAGGATGGAAACCAACAAGTTTGACCTCAAACTGGGGAATATTGCACCAGTAGATATTCGGGCGACCAAGGACCTAGAGGATATATTTCTTACGGAAAAACTAAGAAGGGAAGCCATGGAAAAGCTAGAGCCTAGGTATAGAATATATCCATCGGTACAAATCTCCATGAAAAACGAAATTAAGGACTTTCTTAACACCGTAAGGGATATAAAGGGATTGGAAAATATCAGCAATAGCAGGAAGAATCAATTGCTTTTAGAAAGTCAGTCCTTGAACCTGACCAAAAATGAATTGTCTATTGCCCTAAAGATGGATTATAAGACCCTGAACAATCTGGAAAATGACCTAATAGATTTGATTAATCAGATAATGGGAAATGGAATTGGAGAAAATGAAATAGAATATGAAAGGGACAACCTAGACACTATATTCGATAGCCTGGATATGGTTCCAGAGGAAAAACAACTGGGTCTTGCCCTGATTTCATCTACAATTCAGGCAAATAAGTTTTTGGACAAGGTAGAAACCGACAAGAAAAGGGAAGAAGAAGCCTCAAAGATTGAGATGCAGATACTTAAGGAAAATGAAATAATCGCAGGTCAGGGTTCGACCATAGGTGAGAGAGAACTAGGGCTTATCAGGGATTCTGGGCTCCTAAAAGAGGACAATAAAATTCCTGTGGCCCTGATATTTGGCATTACTATATTGATAGCCTTGGGTATGACGATTTTGATTATTTATATCTATAATTATAACAATGAAATATTATATAATAATAAATTGTTGATAATTTTTATAATTACCCTGTCAATTATTATTATAGGCAAGGAAATGCACCAGATATCACCCTATATAATGCCCATAGGAGCTGCACCGCTGTTAATATCCATACTAATTGATCCAAAATTGGGACTGTTGATAAATATATTCCTATCATTTTATCTTGGCTTTATTTTGAAATTAGACACCAATATAATTACCATGTATATTGTCTCGGGAAGCATTGCCTCCCTTTTGATAATCAAACAAGAGCAGAGGCATAGGATATTAATCAGCGGTCTCGTCATGGGAATTATAAATATCCTTACCTTGACATCCTATGGTCTAGCAAAGGGACTTGGAGGCATTGACTCTTTAACAGTGGCCATTTATAGTTTTTTAAATGGGATTATTGCGGCAATACTAACCTTAGGTTCCCTGCCTATTTGGGAAAATGTATTTTCGGTCTTGACTTCATTGAAATTGCTGGAACTATCTAATCCTAACCAGCCTCTGCTAAAAAAACTGCTCTTAGAGGCCCCGGGAACCTATCACCATAGTATCCTGGTAGGTAATCTTGCAGAGGCTGCAGCAGAGCAAATATCTGCTAATCCATTGATTGCTAGGGTAGGTTCCTATTACCACGATATCGGCAAATCAATTAGGCCCTATTATTTTGCAGAAAACCAATTTGGCATGGAAAATCCCCACGACAAATTACAGGCAATGCAGAGTACTGCCATAATAACATCTCATACCGTCGATGGTGTAAATATGGCTAGAGAAGCAAAATTGCCAGGGGAAATAATAGATATAATCGAGCAGCACCACGGCAATACCTTGGTAGCTTATTTCTACCACAAGGCAAGGGAAGAAAATGAGGGGATAGATATTTCTCCTGATGAGTTTAGATACAAGGGCAGAAAACCCCAGAGCAAGGAAGCTGCCATTGTAATGTTAGCTGACTCTGCTGAGGCAGCTGTCAGAAGTATTAAGGATTTAAACAAGGAAAAGATTGAAGAAATGGTAAGGAAAATTATACAGGGAAAGCTAGGGGACGGGCAGTTGGACGAATGTGATATAACTCTCAAGGAATTAGAAATAATTACAAATTCTTTCATTGGCGTATTAACTGGAATATACCACGATAGGATAGAGTATCCCAACCTAGATGAAAAAGCGGAGGAAGTGGAATAGTGAAAATACTTATAGACGATAATCAAAACAAATTAGCCCCTGGCAAGGACATAGAAAAGACCCTATCCAATCTAGTTGAAAAGGTCCTAGAGCTAGAAAACTTAGAAGGAGACTATGAGATTAGCATTTCCTTTGTAGACAATGAGCAGATTAGGGAATTGAATAGGGATTATAGGGGAATAGATGAGGAAACAGACGTATTGTCATTTCCCCTAGATGACAGTATCAATCGAGAAGGGCCAACTCTACTTGGGGATATCATCATATCTCTGGAAAAGGCCAAGGAGCAATCTGATGATTACGGTCATTCATTGGAGAGGGAGATAGCCTACTTGGCAGTACATTCTATGCTGCACCTCCTGGGTTATGACCATATGGAAGAAGATGAAAGACTGGCCATGAGAAGTAGGGAAAAAGAAATTATGAAAGAACTGGGGATTTTTAAAAATGTAAAAGGGGATCAATAAATGAAGAGAAAATCCTTAATAGATAGTTTTAACTATGCTGTAACTGGTATTATTTCAGCTCTTAAAACAGAAAAGAACATGAGAATACATTACGCCATTGCAGTTATTATAATTTTCTTGAGCTTGTTTTTTGACTTTACAAGACTTGAATTTCTACTGCTCTTATTTTCCATATCCCTAGTAGTGGTGGCGGAGCTATTCAATACTGCCATTGAAAAGGCAGTAGACTTAATCACAGATACTTACCACCCCTTGGCTAGACTGGTCAAGGACGTATCTGCCGGAGCTGTCTTGGTGGCATCTATTAATTCCATGGTAGTTGGCTACCTCCTATTTTTTGATAGGTTAAGTAGCTACTCAGCTTTTATCTTATTTAAGATTAGAAATTCGCCAACTCACTTAACCTTCGTGGCACTATTAATAGTCACCATACTGACTGTAGGCTTAAAGGCTAGATTTTACAAGGGTAGGGGCAGTCACTTTCAAGGGGGGATAGTCAGTGGCCATGCTGCTATAGCCTTTTGTATAGCTACTATAATTGCTTTCATGACTGAAAACATGCTGATTACAAGCCTGACATTTTCCCTGGCAATATTAGTAGGGGAAAGCAGGATAGAGGGGAAAATTCATTCCTTCATTGAGGTGCTTATTGGTTCTATTTTGGGTATTTTAATTGGCACCTTGGTATTTCAAATTATCGGATAAGGGGAGAAAAATATGGGTATAAAGACTAAACTTATTTTACTAGCAATAATTGTTGCACTAGGAGTTACAAGCTGTAAGAAAGAAGAAATAGAAGAACCTATGATAGCAGAAGAACCAGTTATGGTCGAGGAAGAGGAAATATTTGAGGAAGAGCCAGTAGAGAAGCTTGGCATACCTTCTCCCTTAAGCGGCATATATGGCGAGGAAGAAAGAGTAAACCGTAGGCCGGTGGCCGTGATGTTTGACAATCACCATGGTGCGAGATGGCAGTCTGGCCTTAAGGATGCGGAAATTATATATGAGTTTTTGGTGGAGGCTCCCTACAGTAGGTACATGGGAATATTTTTGCTAAATGACCCTCCATCCCTAGGTCCTATAAGGAGTGCCAGGCCTTACTTTGTAACCACAGTACTAGAATACGATGCAGTCTATGTCAGGGTAGGTGGCAGCAATCAGGCCATGAAAGATGTTAAGACTCTGAAGATAGCCGATATTGACGGTTTATCTAGTTCCAACAAGGTCTTTTGGAGGGTATCTCACAAAAAAATGCCCCATAATTTATATTCAAGTATGGAAGCGATTAGGACAAGCCAGGAGGAGAGAAAATATCGGATGTTAGGGGAATACACCCCTTTCAAATTTAGGGAAGAAGATTATAATATAGGTGGAGATAGGGGAGAGAAGGTCACTATAAATTATAATAAGAATAATAAGACAGAGTATATTTATCAGGAGGAGGATAAAATATATTCAAGATACAAGGATGGCAAACTACATATTGATGAAATCGACGACAGCCCTATTATAGCAAAAAATATAATCATTCAGGAGGCAAAGACAAGGGTATTGGATAAGGAGGGAAGACTTGATATCCAGTTAATTGGAGAGGGAAGTGGCCTGTTTATTACCAATGGCCAGTATATGGATATAAAATGGGTAAAAAGGTCCAGAGAGGGCAAGACCTTGTATTATGATTTAGATGGAAAAGAAATTGAACTAAATACTGGAATTACATGGATACAGGTAATCGAACCAAAGACAGAGGTCATAATAGAATAAGCTTAGAGGAGGACTTGAGATATGATAGAAGGACAATTGATATCAAAGGCTTTAGAGGCCAGAGAAAATGCATATGTACCATATTCGAAATTCAGGGTAGGTGCAGCAGTCCTAACTGAGGACGGTAGCATATTTACTGGCTGCAATATAGAAATAGCATCCTATTCACCTACCATGTGTGCTGAAAGAACAGCTATCTTTAAGGCTGTATCAGAGGGTCATAGACTAATAAAGGCTGTAGCAGTTGTGGGAGATGGAGACTTAACTCACCCATGTGGAGTATGCAGACAGGTAATTAGGGAATTTGGCAAGGATGCCAAAATAATTGTAGCTAATTCTGAGGAAGACTATAAGGTCTATAGTTTGGAAGAACTATTGCCCCATAGTTTTGGGCCAGAGGATTTGGAGCTAGTAAGGGGTGGAGAACATGTATAAGTCAGGTTTTGTCACAATTGTAGGAAGGCCTAATGTGGGGAAGTCAACCCTATTAAATCAGGTAATAGGTGAAAAGATATCTATTATTTCAGATAAGCCGCAGACTACTAGAAATAAGATACAAATGGTATACACAGAGGAGTCTAGTCAAATCGTTTTTTTAGATACTCCTGGAATACAGATGCCCAAGAACAAGCTCGGTGAGTATATGCTCAAAATATCGAAAAGCACCTTGGAAGAAGTAGATATAGTAACTTTTATGGTAGATAACAGTATGGAAATTGGACCAATGGACAAGATGATAATGGAGGATTTATCTCAAATATCTACGCCAATAGTATTGTTGATAAACAAAATTGACAAATTAGAAGATGATGAATTGATAGTTCTAGTAGATAAATATAGTAAATTAGGCATTTTCGAGGATATTGTACCCATATCTGCTAAGAACAATTCCAATATCCAAACCTACATTGAGGTCCTAAAGAGTAAACTACCTGAAGGTCCCCAGTATTTCCCTGAGGACATGATAACAGATCAGCCAGAAAGGTTCATCATTTCCGAGATAATCAGGGAAAAGGCATTAATCAATTTAGAAGAAGAAGTCCCCCACGGAATCTATGTGGAAATTGACAGCATAAAGGAAAGGAGCAACAAGGACCTAATAGATGTTTTCGCCAATATCTATTGCGAAAAAGGATCCCACAAGGGGATTGTAATAGGGAAAAGGGGAACAAAACTACAGGAGATTGGTCAAAATGCGAGGATAGATATAGAGGCCCTATTGGGAAGCAGGGTAAACCTACAGTTATGGGTCAAGGTGGAAAAAAACTGGAGAGACAGGGAAAATAAGGTCAAATACTTTGGCTACAAATAAATAGGATAGAGATATGATAAAAACAAGAGGAATAGTATTAAAAGAGATGAGATATAAGGATACTAGCAAGATCCTAAGGATTTTTACCAGGGATTATGGGAAAATATCGGTAATGGCAAGAGGTGCATATAGGCCCAGATCACAAATTATAGCTAATACTCAGCCATTTTCATATAATGAATATCAGTTTTACAGGGGAAAAAACTTCCTTTATTTAAATCAGGCAGATATTTTAGATTCTTTTTATTCCATACGGGAGAGAATGGAAAGAGTCATTTATGGTCAATATATTCTAGAGTTGGTTGATAAGTCAATGGAAATAGAAATGGAAAATATAAAGATTTTCGACCTATTTCTAAAGGGACTTCAGGTTTTATCAAGCTTGGAAAGCGGATTTATGGAATTTATTGTAGCCTATGAGTTAAAATTTATTTCATTTCTCGGATACAGGCCACACCTAGATGGATGTGTTATGTGTAAGGAACATGTAATTGACGATTTCAAATTTAGTATTCAAGAAGGTGGAATAATTTGCAGAGAATGTGCCCTTTCAGACCCCTACAAGCTTAATATCAACATAGAAATGTTGGGGGGAATGAAAGAACTCTTGTTTACACCCTTGGAGAAGGTTGGAGACCTAGATATTGACGAGAGCAATTTAAACAGGCTGCATAGCCTGATTGTAGATTACATCCTATACAACATCGACAGGAAAAAATTTAACACATTAAAGCACATAAAAATCATAGACTAGGTCTAAAGTACTTGACAATAAAATGCTTTTTTGTTAAATTATATGTCATAGAAATTGCATTACCATACGATGATGAAGACATTGTCGACGACGATTGTTAAAGAGAGCCTAGGATGGTGTAAACTGGGTACAATTACTGCTGACAGAGGGCACTTCGGAGTATGCCTTATAAAGTGAACGCCATATAGGCGTTAAGTAGGGTGGAACCGCGGAAGATGACCTTTCGTCCCTATGGGGATGACTAGGTTTTTTTGTTTGTCAATTGTAAAATGAGGAGGTTTTTGTATGTATTTTCAGGATTTAATGCTGAAACTACTTGATTACTGGGGAAATAAAGGATGTTTAATATTAGAGCCTTATGATGTGGAGAAAGGAGCTGGAACCATGAGCCCCCATACCTTTCTTAGGGCCTTGGGACCTGAACCATGGAAGGTTGTATATGTGGAGCCCTCTAGAAGGCCAGCCGACGCCAGATACGGTGAAAATCCCCACAGGGTGTACCAGCATCATCAACTGCAGGTAATATTGAAGCCTTCCCCTGAAGAAGTGCAGGACCTATACCTAGATAGCTTGAGAGCAATAGGCATAGATCCACTAAAACATGACATCAGGTTTGTAGAAGATAATTGGGAGGCACCTACCTTGGGAGCCTGGGGACTTGGCTGGGAGGTATGGTTGGACGGTATGGAAGTCACGCAGTTTACTTACTTCCAACAGGTTGGAAGTATAAACTGTGAATTAGAGTCAGCAGAGCTAACCTATGGCCTAGAAAGGATTGCCATGTACTTGCAGGATGTGGATAATATATTCGATATTAAATGGAATAAGGACCACAGCTATGGGGATATATTTAATAAGGCAGAGTATGAGCACTCCATATATAGCTTTGAAAAAGCCGACATAGACACTTTAAAGAGCCTGTTTGCCACCTATGAAGAAGAAGTCAAAAAGATTTTGGAAGATGGACTGGTACTGCCAAGCTATGACTTTATATTGAAGTGTTCCCACACATTCAATGTGCTCGATGCCAGAGGTGCGCTTTCTGTTTCAGAGAGAACAAACTACATCGGAAGGGTAAGAAATCTTGCCAGGCTGGTGGCGGCCAAATATCTAGAACAGAGAAAAGAAATGGACTATCCTCTATTGAAAAAGGAGGGTGTATAAATGAGTAAGAAATATTTATTGGAAATTGGAGTAGAGGAACTACCTGCTAGATTTGTCGGAGATGCCTTAAGCCAATTAAAGAATAATACTATCAATTTATTGGATAGTGAAAGAATAGAATACAATAAGATAAAAGTATATTCTACCCCAAGGAGACTAACACTCATAGCTGAAGGTTTGTCCCATAAGCAGGAGGCCATGGAAGAAATTGCCAGGGGCCCCGCTAAGAAGATTGCATTTGATGAAGACGAAAAGCCAACCAAGGCTTTGTTAGGCTTCATGAGGGGCCAGGGACTAGACCTATCGGATGTTTATATAGAAGAATACAAGGGAACAGACTATGTTTACGCTAGGACCCTTAAAAAGGGCAAACTACTTGAGGAGATACTGGGTTCAAATATAGGAAATATTATTAAGAGCATAAGCTTCCCCAAATCGATGAAATGGGGAGGGAAGAATATTAGATTTGCAAGGCCCATTAGGTGGTTGGTGTCCATGATAGATGATGAAATCTTGCCATTTAACCTTGAGGGAATTGAAGCCTCTAATATAACTAGGGGCCACAGGTTTTTAGGAAGTGGCAAAATAGAAATTAAGCATGTTGACGAATACCAGTCCCTCCTAAAGGACAATTATGTAATAGTCGACCAAGAAGAAAGAAAAGATATTATAAAATATGGGTCAGAGAAACTAGTAAAGGAGAGAGGCGGCAATCTACAAGATGATGAAGGCCTTTTAGATGAGGTAACAAATATCGTCGAATACCCTATGCCAATAATTGGTAGAATAAAAGAGGAATATCTTTCATTGCCAGTGGATGTTGTCATAACACCTATGAAGGAGCATCTAAGGTTTTTCCCGGTCCTAGACGATAAAAAAAGGCTACTTCCCTACTTTGTAACTGTGAGAAATGGAAATAGGGATCACATAGATATTGTTATAAAAGGCAATGAAAAGGTGCTAGGAGCAAGGCTAGAGGATGCAAAATTCTTCTATATGGAGGACATGAAAGAGCCCCTATCGGCCTATGTAAAGCAACTAGACAAAATAACATTCCAAGAAAAACTTGGCTCCCTAATGGATAAGACAAAAAGAGTACAAAAACTAGGGGAAAAAGTTGGAGAGTATCTGGAAGTTGGAGATGAAACTAAAAAGAATGTCGAAAGAGCAGGGTACTTATCCAAGGCCGATTTGGTGACTAAGATGGTCAGTGAATTTACAGAATTACAGGGTAAAATGGGTATGGAATACGCTAGAAGCTCAGGAGAAAATGAAATAGTAAGTCTGGCAATATATGAACAATACCTTCCCAGATTTTCAGAGGATGATTTGCCAACGACCACAGCAGGTGCTGTCCTGAGTGTAGCAGACAAGATGGACACCATAGCGGGGCTATATGCCATAGATATCCACCCCACAGGCTCCCAGGATCCCTTTGGCCTAAGGAGAATGGCCCTGGGCATAATAAATATAATAATCGATAGGAAATTAAACCTGTCCATTAGGGAATTAATCGAAAATTCCTTGTATATTTATGTAGATGTAAATGGCCTAGCCTTTGATTACGATAAGGTAAAAGAAGAGGTAATAGAATTTTTTAATGGTAGAATAAGAAATATGTTTATGGATATGGGTATAAGATATGATATTGTAGATGCAGTCCTAACTTCAGACATAGATGATATATACGATATGAAAATTCGGGCAAATAAATTGAACGAATGGCTAAAGAAAGAAGGCCTCTCAGAAGTATTACATGCCTTCAATAGGGTATCCAACCTATCTGAGAAAGCACTTTCAGACGAGGTACAGAGGGATTTGCTTACAGAGGACGAAATAGAATTATATGAGAAATTTAATAGTATAGAGGAAAAGGTAAATAACTCCATAGCAAAAAAAGAATACGATAGGGCTCTGGATCATCTGGCAATACTGAGGGAACCAATAGACAACTTCTTTGATAAGGTTATGGTCATGGTAGATGATGAGAGGATTAAAAATAACAGGTTAGGTTTACTTAGAAAAATTTACGATACCATGATACAGGTATGTGATCTATCAAAGATAGTAAATAAATAGACATTATCAACTTAATAGGCAAATACAGGAGGTGGATGCAATCATTCGATTAAGCGAGAGACAGGAGAAAATTATAGATATAGTGAGGAGAAATGAGCCCATTACTTCGGAGGCTATAGCCGGTGAATTAAATCTCACTAGGGCAACACTTAGGCCTGATTTAGCTATATTAACTATGTCTGGAATATTAGATGCAAGGCCAAAAGTCGGATATTTTTACACGGGAAAGACCAACCTTTCTTTTATCTCAGACAAGATAAAGGAGATAAAGGTAGAAGATGTCAAATCCCTACCTGTAGTAGCTGATGAATCCACCAGTATATATGATGCCATTGTATTAATGTTTTTAGAAGATGTAGGCTCGGTATATGTTACAAACAAGGGCTTCTTGTCGGGAGTAGTATCTAGGAAGGACTTTCTCAAATCGACCTTGGGAGGAGTAGATTTAACCAAGATGCCCATTGGAATGATAATGACTAGAATGCCAAACATAGTTCATATTGGGATTGATGATAGTTTGTTAAATGCTGCAATTAGGCTTATCGACCATGAAATAGATAGCCTTCCTGTAGTAGAAGAAGTAGGGGAAGAGGAAAAAAACTATAAGGTAATAGGCAGAATTACCAAGACCACGATTACTAGACTATTTGTTGAATTAGGAAGAAATGAGTAGGGGGGAAATAAATGGATAAAAGCTTGACCATATATGTATTGTCCGACTCCATAGGGGAGACGGGAGAACTATTATCTAGGGCAGCCCTAAGTCAATTTAATTCTGGAAAATACCAGGTAAGGAGATTCCCTTTTATCGTCGCTGAAGAACAAATATCAGAAATATTTGATGAGGCTAAATATGAACCAAGTGTCATCATATACACCATAGTAATTGATAAACTAAGGTACTTCATAGAAGATTTAGGAAGGGAACATGGCATACCTACAGTTGACCTGATGACGCCCGCCCTAGATGCTATTGCATCGATTTTAAAATTCCAGCCAAAGAGAGAATCTGGTCTGATTAGAAAGCTTGACGAAAACTATTTTAAAAAAGTTGAGGCTGTAGAATTTGCTGTAAAGTATGACGATGGGAAGGACCCTAGGGGTATAAAAAAGTCTAACATAGTCTTGGTTGGCATCTCTAGGACCTCTAAAACTCCCCTTAGTATGTATCTAGCTCATAAGAACTTCAAGGTAGCTAATGTGCCCCTTGTACCGGAAGTACCGCCACCAAGGGAATTATTCGAAAAAGACAGTAGAAGAATAATTGGTCTGGTAGCCAATCCTCTGAAATTAAATGAGATTAGGCAGGAAAGATTAAAGGCACTTGGCCTAGACAATAATGCAAATTATGCCAACGTAGATAGAATAAATTCGGAATTAGAATATTCCAAGGATGTAATGAACAAACTTGGATGCGTTGTAATAGATGTCTCCACAAAGGCAATAGAAGAAACAGCGGGCATTGTAATCGACCACATGAAAAAGAAATTTGGGGAAAATGCTTTCGATTAGAAGTGTTATGTTGCACTTCTATTTCTTTTGCAATATATTTTTTTAAAAAGAAGGATTATTGAAACTTATGTTGTATATATATAATATAGGGAAGTTAAAATAAACATTATAGTTTATACGAAGGGGAATATATATGAACATAAGACAGAGAATTGAAGAATCAGAGGAAAAAAACTTATCTCAATATGCCATGCTAAGCAAGAATTCAAAGGGAAGAAAAGAAACTGAGGAAAAATGCAGTATTCGCACTGACTTTCAGAGGGACAGGGATAGAATAATTCATTCCAAATCTTTTCGTAGATTGAAACACAAGACTCAAGTTTTTATTGCTCCCGAAGGAGATCATTATAGGACAAGGCTAACTCACACATTAGAGGTGTCCCAAATAGGCAGGACCATAGGGAGGGCCCTAGGTCTCAATGAGGATCTAATAGAGGCCATTGCCCTTGGCCATGATTTAGGACATACACCTTTTGGGCATACTGGAGAAAGGGTATTAAATCAATTGAATCCAAATGGCTTCAGGCACAATGAACAATCCGTCAAGGTTGTGGATTTTTTGGAACAGAAAAATGGCAGGAATGGTTTAAATTTAACCTATGAGGTTAGGGAGGGCATCAGACATCACTCGGGAGATAGTGAATCCCAGACCTTAGAAGGACAAGTAGTGAAATATGCAGATAGGATAGCATATATAAATCACGATATAGATGATGCAATAAGGGCAGGGGTACTAAATGCTGCTGATCTACCCGAGAAAGCTATAGAAGTTTTGGGACAGTCCCATGGCCAAAGAATAAATAATATGATTTTTGACATAATTAAAAATAGTATGGGAAAAGCTTCAATTCTTATTAGCTCAAGGGTTGGGAAGGCAACAGATGAACTAAGGAATTTTATGTTTGACAATGTTTATTTGAATAAAAATGCAAAATCTGAAGAGAAAAAAACCGAATACATCATAGAACAGTTGTATGGATATTATATGAAAAACAATAATTCTTTACCAAAAGAACATTTAGATATTTATAAGGGTATGAACTTGGGTATAGAAGATATTATATGCGATTATATTGCCGGGACTACTGATAGATTCATAATGAATTTGTACTATAATATTTTTATTCCGAAACCTTGGCAAAAACTTTAAAAAAAAAGAAGGATTTTTAAAACTTATGTCGAATACATCATAGTAGCATTGTAAAAGACAACGGTAGGTGAGATATTAGGGTGATTATATGACGTTTTATGTAGACAATGAAATAGTGGAAAAGGTACGGGAGGCATCTGATATAGTGGATATTGTATCGGGCTACCTGGCTTTAAAGAAATCGGGGTCAAATTATGTAGGTTTATGTCCCTTTCACAGCGAAAAGACCCCATCCTTTACAGTTTCAGATTCAAAGCAATTTTTCCATTGTTTTGGCTGTGGTGAAGGTGGAGATGTTGTGACATTCATTATGAAAAGGGAAAATTTATCCTTTCCCGAAGCAGTTAAGTTCTTGGCAGAGAAGGCAGGTATAGAAGTAGAAGAGAAGGAGCCTAAAGACTTGCTTCAAAGACAGGAGAAGGAAAAAGCATACGAAATCAACAAGGAGGCTGCTAGGTATTTTTTTAAAAATTTAAGTGAGAATAAAGATGTTTTAGATTATTTATACAGAAGAAAAATTGGCAACAAGCAGATTAGGCAATTTGGTCTAGGCTATGCATTGAACAGTTGGGATGCCCTCTACAAGCACCTACAGGGAAAAGGCTATAAGGATGAAGAAATATATAGGGTAGGTCTAATAGGGAAAAGGTCAAAGAAGGATGGATACTATGACAAGTTTCGCAGTAGAATTATCTTCCCTATTATCGACACTAGGGGAAGGGTAATCGCTTTTGGGGGGAGAGTATTAGATAATTCAATGCCCAAATATCTAAATTCCCAGGAGACATATATATTTAATAAAGGAAATAATCTTTATGGATTAAATCTAGTAAATAATTTGTCTGACAGGAAAAGGATTATAATTGTAGAAGGATATATGGATGTTATAGCCATGTTCAACAAGGGGATTAACTATGCAGTAGCCAGTCTTGGGACAGCTTTGACAGAGAAGCAGGCAAGGCTGCTCAAGAGATATGGGGAAAAGGTATACATCTGCTATGACACAGATAAGGCAGGAACCAATGCCACCCTAAAGGCTATTCAGCTCTTGAGAAATGAAGGAGTCGAGCCAAGAATCATCTTTTTGGGCAAGTATAAGGATCCAGATGATTATTTTAGGGATAATAGCATAGAGGATTTCGAAAATAAAATAGATTTAGCATATAACCATATAGACTATAAAATACTTATTAGCAGGGGCAAATACGACTTAGAAGAGGCAGAGGGTAAGATAAAGTTTACCACTGAAATTGCCAGGGTAATTAAGGATTTAAAATCTCCTATTGAACAAGATGTATATATAGAAAAAATTGCCAAGGATACGAATATATCAAAAGAAGCAATAGAGAAGGAAGTATTTGGCAATACTAAAAAGGCAAAGAGCGGTAAAAGCTTTGAAAACAAGAACATAATAAGACCAATAAATACAATACTGCCTTTAGCTGGATTGACAGCAGAGATAGACTTAATAAAACTTATGATTTTTGACAAGGATTATTTTGAAGAAATAAGAGATAAGGTTTCTGTAGAAGATTTTGAGTCCTTAGAATGTATAGAAATGTACAAGTTAATTAAAGAACTCTATACAGATAAGGAACTAATAAGTGAAGATAATGTAAAGGATGGGATAAGGGCTATAGAAAATGTAAATCAACAATCTATTGAGAAGATGTTTGCAAGGGAACTGAAGTTTTCCGCTAACAATGTAAATAACATGATTAAAGATTTGATTCTAACCTTAAAGACTAATAAGCTAGAAAATAAAAGAAATAAGATAAGGCTTGAGATTGAGGAAATGGAAAAGAATCAAAATAAGGATTCACTTGAGGAAAAACGCTTTGTTGGGCTCTGCATGGAACTAACTAATTTAAATAAAGAACTAAACCTCATTAAACATGAGGAAGGGAGGTAGCTTAAGTTGGATGAAATGAACAAGGAAAACATCAGTACAAAAATAGCTAATATAGAATCAGTTAAGAAATTAGTAGCTAAGGGGAAGAAAAATGGTTTATTAACATATAGTGAAATTGTTGAAAGCTTGGAAGAAATCAATCTAGATGCCGAGCAGATTGAAGATGTCTATCAAATTTTTGAGGATATGGGAATTGATGTAGTTGGAGATAAGGACGATGATCTATTATTAGACAAGGACGAAGATCTAGAGGATATAGATAAAAAAGACCTGGAAGATGATGAAGTTGATGAAAGAAAAGAGGATTTGTCAGTTCCCAAAGGGATAAATGTCGACGATCCAGTGAGGATGTATTTAAAGGAAATTGGTAAGATTCCCTTATTAACTGGAGATGAAGAGGTTGAATTAGCTAAGAGAATGCAAATAGGAGATGAAATAGCCAAGAAAAAACTTGCTGAGGCAAATCTTAGGTTGGTTGTAAGCATAGCCAAGAGATATGTGGGCAGGGGAATGCTGTTTTTGGATTTAATACAAGAGGGCAACCTAGGGCTTATGAAGGCAGTGGAAAAATTCGACTATAAGAAGGGATTTAAGTTCAGCACTTATGCGACTTGGTGGATACGTCAGGCTATTACAAGGGCCATAGCAGACCAGGCTAGGACCATAAGGATACCAGTTCACATGGTAGAGACAATAAATAAACTGGTCAGGATTCAAAGACAGTTGGTACAAGAACTGGGAAGGGACCCTAGTCCAGAGGAAATAGGAAAAGAGATGGGAATGGAAGTGGAGAAGGTAAGAGAAATCATGAAGATAGCTCAGGAACCAGTATCCCTAGAAACCCCCATAGGGGAGGAAGAAGACTCCCATCTAGGAGACTTTATACCAGATGATGAGGTATTGTCGCCAGCAGAGGCAGCTACATTCACCATGTTGAGAGAACAATTAATCGATGTCTTAGATACATTGACCCCAAGAGAGCAAAAAGTTTTGAGGCTTAGATTTGGTTTGGACGATGGAAGAGCAAGAACTCTAGAGGAAGTTGGTAAGGAATTTGAAGTTACCAGAGAGAGAATAAGGCAGATAGAAGCAAAGGCCCTTAGGAAATTGCGCCATCCAAGCAGATCCAAAAAATTGAAAGATTTTCTTGAATAATTAGGGATTCGCTTTTATTGCGAATCTTTAATTATACCCTGAGATAGAGATTGCAAGGCTCCTATCTTTAACAGCAGATAAGTTTCCTTGCAAATAATACAATAAGAGGAAGAAAACTATGAAATTATCGCAAAGACTCTTGGGAATAGCAAGCCTCGTGCCTGAAAATTCAATTGTAGCAGATATAGGGACGGATCACGGCTATATTCCCGCATATTTAATTCAAAATACCATATCTAAAAAGGTTATTGGTACAGACATTTCAAGTGGATCTCTGGAAAAGATAATTGATTATATGGGCCAATTGGGTATTGAGGACAAGGTGGATACAAGGTTAGGAGATGGGTTGGGCCCAATCAGGAGCTATGAAGTAGATACAGTTATCATAGCGGGAATGGGTGGGATGCTTATTAGGGATATCCTAGAATCCGATACTAGTAAAACTGATTCTATAGTCAACTTCATATTACAGCCCATGGTTGCTGCAAAAGAACTAAGACACTATCTAATAGATAATAGTTTTGAAATAGTGAAAGAGGAGTTAATAGAGGAAGACAAAAGGTTTTATGAAATAATACTGGCAAGAAAGGGCAAGTCCCTAGTAGACAAGGAAATTTATTATGAACTTAGTCCCTTATTGATTAAGGAAAGACACAGGCTCTTGAAAGGATTTATAGATTATAAACTCAAGGAAAGTCAAAAGATACTAGGGGAGCTTGAGTTCAAAGATTCAGAAAGGTCAAAAGACAGGTTAATTGAAATAAGAAAACAAATATCAGCTTATAAGGAGGTATTAGGGGAGATTGAAGGCGAGAGAGATAATTAGGATTATGAATAATTGGGCACCGCCGTCGTTGATTGACAACTGGGATAATACTGGTTTTCAAATAGGCAATGATAAGAAGGAGGTGAAAAAGATACTCATAGCCCTAGATTTAGACCAAGGGGTATATGAGAGGGCTAGCTTAGGAGACTTTCAGATGATAATAAGCCATCACCCAGTGATTTTTAAGCCCTTGAAGTCAGTAACAACAGAAGGGCATAGGGAAAAATTGATATATAATATAATTAAAGATGACATTGTAGTATTTAACGCACACACAAATTTGGATAGGGCAGAAAATGGACTAAATGACCATCTGGCTAGGCTTTTGGGCCTGAAAAAACCCGAAATTCTAGAGCTGGATCAGGAAGGCAATGAAGTAGTAAATGGCTATGGCAGGGTAGGTGACATTGAAGAAGTGGCCTTGTTGGATTATCTATCTCTCATAAAGAAAGAATTAGACACTGATTATTTAACAGTATATGGGGAGTTTGAAAGAAGAATAAAAAGGGTTGCAGTATGTGGCGGTAGTGGATCTGATTTTATTCCCCACGCATATAAAAAGGGTGCCTGCATTTACATAACCGGGGATATAAAATACCATGATGCTCAATTGGGGACTGAAATGGGACTGACTATAGTAGATGCAGGGCATTATCATACGGAAAAGATTATATTGCCAGTGATTAAAAGATATCTTGAAGAAAATTTGGGAGAAGATCTATATATAGAAATTTGGGATAAGCCTAGCCCTGAGTACAAAATTTATTAATTTGGGAGTGAGCCTATGGAACAGCTAGATTTGTTATGGAATTTAGAGATTCACCATGATTCACTTAGTACTTATCAGAAGGAGATATTTAAACTTAGAAATAAATTCGACTTTGACCAAATTGAAAATGAAATACAAGGAACAGAAGAAAAACTTAACTTCTTAAGCGGCAAAAGGGATAAGATAAAGGATGTTTTAGATAAATACAACCAGAAGTTAAAGGATTATAACTATAAGATTGAGGAAATTGAAAAAAGTCTTTATGACGGAAACACAACTGACATCAAGCAACTAGAATACCTGGACAAGGAAAAAGACAGGATCAAGGAAATGATAAATGATATGGAAACCGAGATACTGGAACTAATGGATGAGGTAGACAATATCGATATTGAGCTCCTCTTAATAGTAAAGACCCTAGAAGACGTAAAAGAAAGAAATAAAAGGTTTCAGGGGGAGTTTGGAGCAGAAGAGAAAAGACTAGGAAAGCTAGTAGCAAGTGAGAAAAAGAAAATATTAGAACTAGAGGAAGAAATTAAAGAGGGCCTCTTAGACAAGTATTATGCTATAAAGAAGAATAAGGGCACTGGTATGGCACAGGTGAGGAATGGAGTATGTAGCGGTTGCAATATGTTGCTGCCTACTATTTTACTAGACAGACTTCACGAGGATGATAAGATAATATGCTGTGAAAACTGTGGCAGAATACTGAGAATTTTAGACTAGAAATTTCCTTTGAATTATTGCAGAGGATATGGTAAAATTAAAATGAGTAAGTTGAATGATCGCGTGCATTAGCATGAGGAAAGTCCGTGCTCCATAGGGCAGGATGCTGGATAACGTCCAGTGGGGGCGACCCTAAGGATAGTGCAACAGAGATATACCGCTTGTCATATACAAGCAAGGGTGGAAAGGTAAGGTAAGAGCTTACCAGCATTTAGGCGACTAAATGGCTATGTAAACCCCATCTGGAGCAAGACCAAAGAGGAACAAACAAAGACGGTAGCCCGCTGTCGTTTCAAGGGTAGGTCGCATGAATTCATTGGCAACAATGGGTCTAGATAGATGATCATTTAAACTGAACACGGCTTACAGACTTACTCCCTACATATTTTAAGATTTTTCAAAAAGATCCTAGATTGACTCTAGGGTTTTTGTTTTTTGGTTTTTCTTGTATTTCTTTGACTTTTTTATTATACTCATATTGATGATATAATAATCCGAGGTGAAAAATGGAGAATATTTCTAATAATAAGGAAAGAATTAAGGCTATTATCTATACTATTATCGCTGCCACTTTGCTAAGTACAGGTGGGATCTTGCTTAAATTTATTGACATGCACCCAATGGCCATAGCTAGTTCAAGGGGCATTTTTTCTGTTGTTCTTGTTTGGATTTACCTTAGAAAACCCAAATTTACATTTTCTAAACCCCAGATTTTAGGTGCAATTTCTTATTCTGGTATGGTGACTGGATTTATATTGGCAAACAAGTTGACAACAGCGGCCAACGCAGTTCTTTTACAGTTCACAGCTCCGATTTGGGTAGCAATACTAGGCGTATGGATACTAAAGGAGAAGATTAGATGGTACGATGGACTTTCCATAGTTATAGTTTCCTTGGGAATGATTTTATTCTTTATTGACGATGTGGGCGGAGGTAGTTTGGCAGGTAACCTGGTTGCAGTATTAAGTGGAGTTGCCTTGGCAGGCTCCACCATAGGCATGAGAATGCAGAAGGATGGCTCCCCAGTAGAGACCACATTGTTGGGCCATATGATTACTGTCTTAATAGGGCTTCCATTTTTGCTACAGGCAAGCTTTACAGCTCAAAATATCATTGGGATTTTTTTACTTGGGGTATTTCAGTTGGGGATTTCCTATATCCTTTATGCCCTAGCAATAAAACACCTTACTGCTCTTGAGTCAATACTTATAATGTTTCTGGAGCCTATACTAAATCCTATTTGGGTTATAATCTTTTACGGAGAAAAGCCCAGCATTTATACACTCATAGGTGGAATTATAGTCATAGCCACCTTGGCCACTAGGAGCGTAATTGCCAGCAAAGAAATTGCAGCGAGGTGAATACACTTTCATATATTGGGTATCAATGCATCATAGAGTTTTTTGGGGACATACTATTTCTAAAACATGGGGGTTTTGCTAATGAAGATAAGTAGCAAATTGAAGTTGATGTTGTCGGTTTTATTGATTTTTTCCTTGACTAGTACGATTTCTGTATTCTATCAATTAAGTAAAATGGATACAGACAGCAAGGTAATTAACGAAACAGGGGTTGTTAGAGGTGCGGGTCAAAGATTTTCTAAGTTGGAATTGTCTGGCCTAGAGGCAGATGACTTAATTGTCCTAATAGAAAACAATATTAACGGATTGCTGTATGGCAGCGAGGAGCTAGGTTTGCCAAAGGCAAAGGATGCAGAATATATAAAGGCAATGGAAGAAGTTAAAAGAGAATGGGAAATTCTAAAAGAGCTAGTATACGAAAATAGAAAGTCAGAAGATAAGGACAGGTTAAGAGAGGAAAGCGAGGTATTTTACGATTATTCGAACAAGGCAGTCTATGCTGCAGAGAACTTTTCC
Source organism: Tissierellaceae bacterium (assembly GCA_041655755.1). Lineage (GTDB taxonomy): Bacteria > Bacillota > Clostridia > Tissierellales > Tissierellaceae > JAAYFT01. Next base: position 13,630 of record JBBAEY010000002.1, on the reverse strand, counting down.
AAGGGGAAGGTTGTCACATTAAAAGTTTTTCAGCTTGTACTTTTAGGCCTAAATCTCATTATTATGGCCTCCATATGGCTGATGAGTGGCAGGGAAATATCAAAGCCCCTGATGAAATTATTTGAGGGTATAGACAAGCTGGATATTTCTGAAGATGTGCCAGATGAATTTATTGAAAGAAAGGATGAAATAGGCCTAATATCCAATGCCTTTCAAAGGGTAATAGACAGGCTCAGGAATCTAGTCAAGCAAATATCTGATTTATCAGAGGAGGTCATGGGTTTTTCCAGTCAGTTGACCCATCTTACCAGCGAATCTGCAACAGCCACTGATGAAGTTGCAAGGGTCATAGAAGAAATTGCCAAGGGTGCAGGAGAACAAGCCGAAGAAACAGAAAAGGGAGCAATGAATATGGCTACACTAGGCAATTTGGTTGAGGAAGAGCAAGGCCTAATTATGGAATTGGGGTCATCTGCAGAGGAAGTAAACAATCTAAAGAACGAGGGATTAAAGATAATAGGGGAACTGGTCCAGAAGACCAGGGAAAACAATGAGGCATCTAGGGAGGTAAAAGAGGTAATCCTAGACACTAGTGAAAGTGCAGCCAGAATAGAAAAAGCTAGTCATATGATACAGGATATTGCAGAGCAAACTAACCTATTGGCACTCAATGCTGCCATAGAAGCGGCAGGGGCCGGCGATGCAGGACGAGGTTTTGCCGTAGTTGCAGATGAAGTCAGGAAATTGGCAGTACAGTCAAATAGCTTTACAGAAGAAATTGGGAAGATTGTTGGAGACTTGATTAAAAAAACCCACTATGCAGTGGACACCATGGAAAAGGTGGAAAATATTGTAATCTCACAGTCTGAAAGTGTAAATATGACTAACAATAAATTCGAGGGGATAGCTGGATCCATAGAAAAGATTAAGGAAGCAATAGAAATTATAAATGACTCTGGCCGTGAAATGACCTTGAAAAAAGATGACGTGATCATAGCTATGGAAAATCTATCGGCAATTTCTCAAGAAAACGCAGCAGGTTCACAAGAGGCAGCAGCTTCAGTAGAGCAGCAAACAGCTTCTATGCAGGAGATTGCCAATGCAAGTGAGGAATTATCAAACCTAGCAATCAGGATGAATGATAGTATTGCAAAATTCAGATCGTAGAATTCCAGCCTAGGCTGGAATTTTATTTTTATAAAAGATAGGTGGACTTATGGATAGGAAACTAGGAAAGGTATATGAGAAAAATCTGGATAAGCCTTCAAAAAAGGCCATGGGCAAGTATTATACCCCCCAATATATCATTGACTACATTCTGGGGAAAACCCTGGCTAGGGCAGATATAGTGAATAATCCCTTTGTAAGCGTCATTGACATTTCTTGTGGTGCCGGATACTTTCTACTGTCTGCCTATGATTTACTTATGGCCAAGTTTCTTGAAAACCTATCTAATCTAAGGGAAGCATATGGACATGAGTTGTATATAATAAGAGTAGATAGGCAGGGGAAGGAAATAAGGGGACGCGATTATTGGAAGGCAGAAAATCTCCCCTACCATATTTTAAAACACTGCATATATGGGGCTGACAAAGATAGGCTTGCAGTGGAATTGACTAGACAATCCCTATACAAAAAAGGAAAAGTGGCTACGAGTGTAGAATTAAATATCCTCCATTGCGATAGCCTGATTAGATGGGAAAATAAGTATATGGCAAATCTTTCCTATGAAACTAAAGGATTGAAGGATTTCTGGGAAAAAAAGTACGATTATGTAGTGGGTAATCCCCCATATATCGGACACAAACAGTTGGATATGGAGTATAAAAGATGGTTGTTAAGGGAATACGGGGAAGTCTTTAAAGACAAGTCTGACATATCCTTTGCATTTATTAAGAGAATTTTTGAAATCCTATCAGATAACGGTATATCGGGTATAATTACATCTAGGTATTTCATGGAAAATCCCAGTGGCAGGGAATTGAGAGGATATTTTGCTGCCAATGGAAACATATTGGAAATTGTCGATTTTTACGGTGCTAGCATCTTCAAAGGGGTTGGAGTAGCTACGGCAATCTATATATTTGGCAAAGATATAGATGCTATGGGGCCCATAAATGTATATAAATTAGACAGGGACAATCATAGATTTATAGAATCTGAAAACTTAAGCGGCCTGGTTGATACAGGTATTTTTGAAAGCTTTACGGTCAGTAGGAATAGCCTGGGTTCAGATAGATGGACCTTGCTGTCAAGGGCAAAACAAAAAATTTACCAAAAGCTTCATGCCAAGGCAGGCTTAAGACTAGGAGACATAGCCTATACATTTCAAGGGGTAATCACGGGCAGGGACAGTGCCTTTGTATTGACAAAAAATCTTATAGACGAATATGCTATTGAAGAGGACCTAATCAAGAGATGGATTAAAAATAGTGACATAGATAGATATAATATAGGTGGCGGGGATTTGTTTTTGATTTACTCAGACTTAATAGGGAATGAAAGGGATTATCCAAATGCCCTTGAATATATAAGTCACCACAGGGAGAGATTGGAAAATAGAAGGGAATGTAAGAAGGGGTCCAGGAAGTGGTATGAATTACAATGGGGAAGAAAAAGCAGCTTATTCGAGCAAGTAAAGCTGGTATTTCCCTATAAGGCACAGGAAAACAGATTTGCCCTAGACAGGGAAAATAATTACTTTAGTGCAGATATTTATTCTATGGTGGTAAAAGATGAATATAAATATAGAATACAATTAGAATATCTCTTAGGGCTTTTAAATTCAAGTATCTATGAATTTTATTTCAAATTATTTGCGAAAAAGATAGCTAGGGGTATGTACGACTATTATCCCAATACAATACTGGATATAAAAATAATTTCAGGAGAGCTGGGCCCGGGAATCAAAAAAAATGTTGAGGAGATATTGGAATTCAAAAGTAATATGGAAGATGGCAACAAGTTAGAATTAAACAAGTTGATACAGCAAAATCAGAGAGAGATTGATAAGGCAATAGCTTTTTATCTTGGATTGAATTTAGATGAACTTGAGATAATAAGTAGGTCTGTCAATAGGGATTATAACTTTTTTTAGTAGTTTAAAAAGATGGATAGAGGGATATAGATGAGTGATTATAAACTGGGAGTGAGAACTTCTTGGATAACTGTAATAATAAATTTACTGCTGGCAGCGATTAAAATAATTTCAGGCCTATTGGGAAATAGTAGTGCCATGATAGCAGATGGAATTCATACCATGTCAGATGTTTTAACTAGCTTTGTAGTCATGCTTGGACTGAAGATTTCTTCCAAGGAGGCAGATGAAGAACACCCCTATGGACATGAAAAATATGAATCCGTCTTTGCAAAGATTTTGAGTATACTGCTTTTATTGACTGGAATTTATATAGGATATGAATCCATAAAGATACTATCAAGCGGCCAGATTAGGACCCCAAAGCTTCTGGCTCTGATGGCAGCCCTATTGTCCATCATAAGCAAGGAAGCCATGTACTGGTATACAATTAGGGTTGCAAAGAAAATTAAAAGCATTTCCATGGAAGCAGATGCCTGGCATCATAGATCCGATGCCTTTTCCTCAATAGGAACTCTACTGGGCATACTTGGTGCTAGGCTGGGTTTCCCTGCCCTGGATCCCATTGCTGGTATAGTAGTATCCATTTTTGTAATCAAAGTGGGTGTGGAACTATATATTAAGTCAGTTAAGGAGTTGGTTGATGAATCCGCAGGTAAAGAAACCATCAGAAGGATTGAGGAAAAAACGAGGCAGATAAGTGGAGTGAAGGGGATAAAGGGGCTTAAGACTAGGGTTTTTGGAAACAAAATTTACGTGGATATTGAAATACTTGTGGATGCTCATATATCGGTACTGGAGGGTCATGAAATTGCAGAAATGGTCCACGATAGACTAGAGAGGGACATAGAGGACATAAAACACTGTATGGTACATGTTGAGCCTTTCTAGTTAAAATTCAATTTTTCACGTCATTTTCTAATATGTCATTGTAATATCTCAACAATTATAATACAATAGATTCTGGGTAATCAAATAATTCTAGGGGAGTGTTAATATTGCAAAATAGAAAACACAAACTATCTATGGCTTTTGTGGGCGTTTGCCTCATAGCCTTGGTGGGATTTAAAGATACAGGTATCTTTGTTAAGGAATATATTAGTATTCAAGGAGACCAGAGTCAGGTAGTATTTGAAAAAGAAGAAGAGGTAAACCTAATCAGGGAAACTAGCAAATCTTATATAGTGGAAAAAAACAAAAGCCTCTACGAGGTGCCTATAGATACTCTGTTGAGAAAAGATAGGACAACTAATAGGTACATGGTAGTAAATCAAACTACCTTGCTAGAGGAGCCTGGCAGAAAAATCCTTAAGTTTTTATACGAGGACGAGCTTGTGCAGGCCTTGAGGATTGAGGGAGATTATGGCTTTTTTAGCAGCCAAGATGGGACCAAGGGATACATATATTTACCTCAGTTGAAGCCGGTCACGGAAGAAAACTTCTCTCTTGGAATTTCAAAGGTTAATAAGGTTTTAATAAATGATAACAAGTACTATGCCTTGCTCATGGGAGAGCCTGTAGTCGTTAAAGATTTCAAGGACGGGGCCTATATCATTATGGATGAAAAGGGAAATGAGTTTAAGGCCAAGGAAAACTTTCTTGAATTGAGAAGGACCATAGACAAGGCTAGCAGGAGCAGTGAATCCAGGAGGTCATTAGATGTTTCGAAAGTGGTAGAGTCGGCATATAAGGCCTTGGGCAGTCCCTATTCCTATGCTGGCACTGGAGCCAAGGGTTATGATTGCTCTGGTTTGACCTATTCGATATATCTAAACACCTTAGACATCAGGCTAAACAGGACATCCAGGGATCAGGCAAAGAATGGCATATCTGTAAACAAACAAGACCTTGTGCCCGGAGATTTAGTTTTTTTCAGGACTTCAGGAAAGAATATCGGTCATGTAGGCATATACATCGGAGATGGCAATATGATACATGCTTCTTCCGGCAAGAGGAAGGTTATGATATCTTCTCTTGATGAGTCATATTACAAGACTAGATATGTCACTGCTAGGAGAATAATAAGTAACTAATAAAGGATATTATATAGTAAATAGCTTTTTAAATATAAAGTAAATATATAAAGAGAGGTGTTGCTAAATGGCAGAAGTGTTAAAGGGCAATGTGGTAGCAGCCCAAATCAAAGAAAAGATGGCTAAGGACATAGAGAAATTAGCTAAGGTTGGGAAGGTACCAACCCTTGGGATTGTAAGATTAGGTGACAATCCAGATGACATTTCTTATGAAAGAAGCATTATCAAGAATTGTGACAAAATAGGGATTGAGGCAAGGGTATTTGAGAAAGATATAAATATGACAACAGAAGAATTGATTTCCCTGATGGAAGAGCTAAATGGGGACAATTCAATATCTGGGGTTCTATTATTTAGGCCATTGCCCAAACATATCGACGAAGCTAGGGTAAGAGAATCTCTACTTCCTAGCAAAGATGTGGATGGTATGAATCCTGCAACCTTGGCCAAGATATTTGAGGGCGATTTGTCCGGTTTTGCACCCTGTACCCCAAAGGCTGCAATGGAGATTTTATTATACAATGGCATAGAACTGGAAGGTAAAAATGTTGTAGTAGTCAATAGATCCATGGTTCTTGGAAAGCCACTGACCATGATGCTCTTAAATGAAAATGCAACTGTAACAATCTGTCACTCTAGGACGAAAGATCTAGCAGAAATCACTAAGAATGCTGACATAGTTGTAACTGCCCTAGGTAGGGCCAAATTCTTTGACCAAGAATACTTCAATGAGGATTCAATATGCATAGATGTAGGGGTGAGTTTGGACAAGGATGGGAACTTAAGCGGCGATATAGACTATCCTCAAGTATCAGAATTGGTGTCTAAGATTACACCTGTGCCAGGTGGAGTCGGTTCCGTCACAACGTCAATACTCCTGTCCCATGTGGTGGAAGCCTGCAAAAAAATGTAATTTAAACTATCTTAAATAAAATACCTTCAAGTTAGACAGTCTAATTAATTTAAATTAGCCTATCTACTTGGAGGTATTTTTTATTTTCTACAATAAGTAGCAAAACTAGTCAATAATTTATGAAGGACTTTTTAATCTTATATAGAATATATTATAAAGCTTAAGAATAGGGGGAGATGTTTTGTATTTATCAGTAGAAAAACATAATAATAACTTATTGGTACAGCTTAAGGGCGAACTAGATCACCACAATACTGAAATCATAAGGCAAAAAATTGACAAGCAGTACTTTGAACATAGAATAAGGAATATTATTCTAGATTTGAGGGGATTGACCTTTATGGACAGCTCAGGGATTGGCCTTGTAATGGGCAGATACAAGAATAGCCTGGAAAATGGTGGGAAGACTATTATTGTAAATGATAATGCCTATGTAGAAAAGATACTTAAAATGTCCGGTCTGCTCAAGATTATCAGTGTCTATCCGACAATTGAAATAGCAATGGAAAATATTTAGGGGGAGATGAAGATAATGGAAAAGAATTATATGAAATTAGAGTTCTTGAGCAAATCTAGCAACGAATCTTTCGCAAGAGTAGTAGTTGCTGCATTTGCATCACAGTTGGATCCTACACTGGAAGAACTATCGGATATTAAAACAGCAGTATCAGAAGCGGTTACCAATGCTATTATCCATGGCTATGAATATAGGGAAGGTATAGTCATCCTAGAGTCAACTATAATAGACAAGGAAATTGTAATTACAGTGGAAGATAAGGGGCTGGGAATAGCAGATATAGAAAAGGCAAGGGAACCCTTCTATACCTCTAAACCAGACCTAGAAAGATCGGGCATGGGTTTTACAGTAATGGAAACCTTCATGGATGGATTAGAGATAGAAAGTATAAGAGGTCAGGGAACAAAAGTCAGGATGAGGAAGAAATTCAATAGCCTTTTGGATAAGGAGTAGATAATATGAGTTTAGGTGTGGAAAGGAAGGCTCTATTGTCCCATGAGGAGACCATGGAACTTATCGCAGAGGCACAAAAAGGCAGTATGGAGGCAAAGGATATACTAGTATCATCAAATCTAGGCCTAATAAGGTCCGTACTGAGGGCCTTTATGAATAGGGGCTACGAGGCAGATGATTTATTTCAAATAGGAAGTATAGGGCTATTAAAGGCCATTGACAAATTTGATATTTCTTATGACGTAAGGTTTTCTACCTATGCAGTTCCCATGATAATTGGTGAAATAAAAAGGTTTCTTAGGGATGATGGTCTAGTAAAGGTTAGTAGGTCACTCAAACAAACTGCAGCCAGGGCCAAAGGGGCAGAAGAAAGGCTGTCATTCGATTTGGGCAGGGAACCTACAATCCAAGAAATAGCAGATGACATTGGCATGGACAAGGAAGAAGTAGTAATGGCATTGGAGGCTTCCTATCATCCAGACTACCTATATGACATAGTACATCAAAGCGACGGCTCACCCCTCTATCTAATAGATAAGATAAGCAACAAAGCAGAGGGGGAAGAAGATATAACCAATACCATAGTCCTGAAAGAAATGCTTTGGAAACTAAAATCGAGGGATAGGCAGATTATAATATTGAGATATTTTAGGGATAAAACTCAAACAGAGGTAGCCAATGAACTGGGAATTTCTCAGGTACAGGTATCTAGGATAGAGAAGAGAATAATTGAAGAAATGAGGAAAAATCTGACAAAGGCATAAATCATGCCTTTTTTTGTATTAAAGAATAATAAATGCAAATAATAATCCTTACGAGGTGATTAAATGACATATAGATTTAGCGGCAAGCAAATAATACTATTCCTCATAGTAACATTAATCGCTTTGGGGGGTTTTTTGTGGTATAAGGAACAAACTACAAACAAGGCCATACCAAAGAGAGCTAATTTGGTATTGAAAGCTACTGGAGGAGGGCTAGTGGATGCAAAAGGAAAAACTATACCTTGCAGTAAATAAAAAGGCTACTGTCAATCCCAATCAAAAGGTTCTTGTAAAGGATATTGGAGAGGTCTACTGTAACAATCAAATAATCCAAAATAATGTTGAAAATACAGAAATTGCCCCTGATCACAAAAAAGAAGACTGGGACTATATGACTGCCATAGAGATAGGACAAATAATATTAAATACTTTTCCTACAATTGATTTGGAATTATTGGGAGAAGTAGAGATACTAATAGAATTTAAGTCAGAAACCCACAAAATGGCCCTTTGGAAATTTATAAAGATTGCAGCAGTCTGCATAGTATTATTTTTTGGTTCTAGTCTAGCCCTGATAAATTTTCATGAAGATGTCAACTCCAGTAAGACCATGAAGGACCTATACTATACATTTACAGGGGAAAGAAAAGAAAATCCCCTTCTAATGGTCATACCCTATTCCATAGGAATAGGGGTGGGAGTAATTACCTTCTTTTCAAGGGTAATTAGCTCTAGTCTGAGAAGGGTGAAGGAACCGGGGCCAATGGAAATACAGCTCTATCTATATGACAAGGACATGGAAGAAACCATATTAAATGAGACAAAAAAACATTAAGCAAAGCGAGATGATTTAATGTTAATAAGATATATAGTAATGGTAACCATAACATTTGGAGGAGGGGTGATCGTAGGAGGGGCAATGGTAGCATTTATTACCATACTGCGTATCTTGCCTAGATTAGCACAATTTACAGAGACAGAGGAAAGTTTGAAACTCTATCAGGTAACCATGATAGTATCCATAGGCCTGTCGATAATAATGTATTTTGCAAAATTCAACTTTGGCCTGCCAAGGCTGTCTGTCGTTCCAATAGGCTTTGTTTATGGAATTTTCATAGGGATCTTATCTTCTGCTCTGGCTGAAGTATTGAATGTAATACCCGTTATATCAAAGAAAATAAAGGTCAAAAAAGATTTAAAATACCTTATATGGGCCCTTGTGGGAGGCAAGGTAATGGGTTCATTAATATATTGGATATATCTTAATTAGGAGGCATTTATATGGAAAATATGAACAAGAAGGAATATCAGAAATATGCAGAACAACAGGTGCCAAAACCAACCTATTTAAAAAACAGCCTAATGGCCTTTGTCATAGGGGGTCTGATTTGCCTCCTAGGGCAAATAATCCGCAATTGGCTAGTAAAAAATGGCCTAGATGAAAAAGCCGTGGGAGGGGGGACGGCAATTATATTGGTATTTATCGGGGCACTATTAACTGGACTGGGTGTATACGATAAGATTGGGAAAATTGGGGGTGCGGGTTCACTAGTTCCAATTACAGGATTTTCCAATGCCATAGTCTCTCCTGCAATGGAGTTTAAGACAGAGGGATTGATTTTTGGCGTAGCTGCAAAGATGTTTGTAATTGCAGGGCCAGTTTTGGTATATGGTGTTGGCAGCTCTGTTATTGTGGGTATACTGCATCTATTACTGAAGAAGGGATGATGCTAGATGGGGTGAAAAAGCTTGGGATGCAGTCAGTAAAGTTTCAAAATCCACCGTCAATATTAAGTACCTACTCCATAGTGGGGCCAAAGGAAGGTGAGGGACCGCTCAAGGATTATTTTGACTTGATATTAGAGGACGATATGTGGGGGCAGGAATCTTTTGAAAAGGCAGAGTCAAAAATACAGGAGGAGACAATTAAGTCCGCCCTGAGCAATGGAAATTTGACAAATAAGGATATTGATTACCTTTTAGCTGGCGACTTACTTAATCAAATAATTACATCTTCCTATACGGCCAGACAGTTGAATATACCATTTTATGGGCTCTACGGTGCATGTTCTACTATGACCGAGTCCCTATCCCTAGGGGCCATGCTCATAGATGGTGGTTTTGCACAGAAAGTTATATGTGCCACTTCTAGTCACTTTAGCTCTGCAGAAAGGCAGTTTAGATTTCCCTTGGAGTATGGAAGCCAAAGAAATTTTTCATCTCAATGGACTGTGACTGGTGCCGGAGCCACAATTTTATCGGCTGAAGGAAATGGGCCCTATATTACCTATGCCACGACGGGCAAAATCGTCGATATGGGCATAAGGGATGCAACAAATATGGGGGCAGCCATGGCTCCAGCGGCTATGGATACCCTAATTAATCACTTCAATGACACTGGGTTTTCTCCACAGGATTATGACCTTATCGTATCTGGAGACCTAGGAAGCATAGGGAAGTCCATAGTTATAGATTTAATGCAGGAAAAGGGCTATGCTCTCAGCGATAACTTTACAGATTGCGGTTATGAAATATTTGATTCAAAAGAACAAGATACCCATGCAGGAGGCTCTGGATGTGCTTGTGCCGCTACTGTTTTCAATGGTTATATATATAAGGAAATAATGAAGGGCAGCTTTAACAGGGTATTGCTTGTAGCAACTGGGGCACTCCATTCCACAACCATTAATCAACAGGGGGAGTCCATTCCTAGTATAGCACATGCAGTTACCATAGACATTAACAAGGCCTAGGAGGGATTTTATGGAGTTTATCAAGGCGTTTATAGTAGGGGGGTTAATATGTGTAGTTGGGCAAGTTATATTGGACAATACAAAATTAACCCCAGCCCATATCTTAGTTATCTTCCTCACAGCGGGAGTTGTACTAGGGGGACTTGGCATATACGAACCCCTAGTCAAATTTGGAGGTGCAGGAGCAACTGTACCTATAGTTGGATTTGGTTATTCACTATCCCAAGGTGCCATTGAAGGAGCTAAAAGCAAGGGCGTAATCGGAGCCTTTACCGGTGGATTAACAGCAAATGCAGGTGGGGTAGCGGCTGCTATATTATTTGGCTATATTATGGCATTGGTATTTAAACCCAAAACAAAAAGCTAGGGATTTACCCTAGCTTGATTTAATTGTCGTATCCGTTAAATTCATCTTGATTTTCATCTAGACCGTCACTGCCATTGCTATCTTCCTCGTCCCTATTCCAAGGGAACCAGGGGAACCAGGAATCCCAGGGGTCATCTGGCTCGGGGATAAGGGTGCTTTCATCGTGTTCATCACATATTTCACTTGGTGCTTCATACTGATAATCAGTAGGTGCAATCCCGTTATTTTCCTCGGGATTATATGGAATTTCCCTCTTTACAAAGACCTTGGTCTCTAGATTTTCCTCAGGGCAATACTCATTTGCTATCTTGCCATTACTGCTATCTATGGTTAATTCAACATGGGAATCGCAGTATTCCTTGGGCTCAGTACCCTTGACGAAGTATTCTGATCTAACAGTGCTTCCCCTTGGATCGTGACTGCACAGTTCAGTTGGCAGCTTTCCGGAAATTGAACATACATTAACCCTTACAAGGCCGCCCGGTTGCTCAAAACTAGTTATACTTTCCTTGTTTTCATGAAGTCTTGTCATTATATACTGCCAGAATTCAGCAGCCGTACTACTACTCTTGGATAGGGTAATCTTGGGTGAATCGTTTCCAATCCATACGCCTGTTGCATAGTAGGGAGTGAATCCCACAAACCAAATATCCGCCTGATTTTGAGTAGTACCAGTTTTTCCAGCGACTGCCATATTATTGAGTTTGGCCTTTCCCGCAATGCCATTGGCTACAGTTGTCCTTAGAATATCTGCCATGATAAAGGCCACCTGGGGTGATACAACCTCATTTTCCCTCGGTATATTCTCAATTATGATATTTCCATTTTTGTCCTCAATCTTGGTAAAGGAAATCGGCTCTATATATAGGCCACCATTGGCTATGGCCCCATATGCTGCAGTCAGCTCTAGAGGGGTCAGGCCCTTTGTCATACCGCCCAGGGCCATGGATGACAGGTTTTCGTCGTTATATGCCCTATTTTCAACTGAAGTAATGATACTGTCTTTCTCTGGGTTAGTCTTGCTTATGATTCCTAATTTTTCTAAGTATTGTAAAGATGTTTGTACTCCAATACTTTCAACAGTTTTTACGGAAGTAACATTACTAGATTGCTCAACGGCCCTTCTCAGAGGAGTAATACCCCTATAGCCTTCCTTGTACCAGTTCCTTGGCCACAGGACCCCCTTATCATTATAGTATGGAATATCGTCTATGGGAGTAGCCGCCGTGTAGCCATTGTCCAAGGCAGGTAAATAAACTGCAATTGGTTTAATAGAAGAACCGGGCTGTCTTTGTGATGCAGTAGCCCTATTTAGTATACTGGTGCCTTCAATATCCCTGCCTCCGATTAGGCCCTTGATATGACCTGTCCGATAATCAAGCACTACAGTTGCAGATTGAGGCTGCACTATGCCATCCTTGGATCTGAAAAAATACTTATCGCTAATCAATAGGTTTTCATCTGGGTCAATCCTATAAAAATCATCATTATTTCTTAAATAGTTTCTGCTGATTTTGACTTCCTTACTGTCTGTAATGACGTAGTCTTCCTCAGGCAATATAATAGAACCGACCGTATAGGTGACAAGGTTCTTCTTATCGTCAATATTATAATAATCGGCCACATCTATGTGTTTGGGATAGGGGTTTAGCTTATTATTTTTTATATATAGGTCCCCGTCCCTAAAGTCATAGCTTTCCTTCTCTAATATTAATTCAAAGTTCTCATTAAACAAGTTTTCCTCTAAGTAGAAAATAGTACTATTGTTTTCGTCTACTATATTTTTTGCCTTATTCAGTCTCCAGTCGACTAGAATTGGATTCTTGATATTTTCCGGGTCACCAACCATTATTTCTGTGAAGTTCCTGTATATTTCCTCCAATTCCTTTTGCAAATCAACATCAATAGTTGAATATATCTTTAGGCCCCCGGTAAATAGTAGATCCTGGGCCTCTTCCTTAGTATAGCCAAGCCTTTGAATTAGGGCATCTACAGTTTGTGTCTTGACATAGTCCGTAAAATAAGAAGATATGCCTTCAATCTTTTTTTGTCCCGGATTTAAGCTGGTCTTAATATCTTGGCCCAGGGCAGTCTTGTATTCGTACTCGGTGATTTTTCCCAATTTAAGCATTTGGTTTAAAACAACCTTCTGCCTTTGCACTGCCTCGTCATTGTAAACAGCTACATACTTTTCGCCTAGTATTTCTAGCCTGCCGACCTCATAGTGTCTACTGGTGTCAAAATCCTCAAGCCTAACTGCATGGTAGGGAGCGTATTTAGTTGGACTCTTGACAACACCTGCAAAGAGAGCCGCTTCGGCAATAGTGAGCTCATTTACATCCTTGGAAAAATAAGTCTGTGCCGCCTCTTGAACACCATATGCCCCTCTTCCTAGATTTATCCTATTAAGGTAGGATTCGAGTATTTGATCCTTGGTAAGATACTTCTCTAATTGTATTGCCAGATAGGCTTCCTTGACCTTCCTGTCCCATTTTTTATCTAGGTTCAAGTAGACATTTCTAACCAACTGCTGGGTTATTGTACTGGCACCTCTGACAGTAGCCCCTGCCTTTACATTGTCTATGGCAGAAGCAACAATACCCTTAGGATCCACCCCAAAGTGGCTTTCAAATCTTTCATCCTCGATAGATACAAAGGCATCTCTCAAATATTTAGGCATCTGATTTAGCTTTACAATGGTACGGAACTCAGGAGCCTGAATTCCGTACCATT
>JBBAEY010000001.1:0-85272 GCA_041655755.1 Tissierellaceae bacterium | reverse complement strand
ACTAGCTTGGCTGAAAGGGAAATACTAAATGGCCTGGGGGAAATCGTCAAGTATGGCATAATCTACGACTACGAACTTTTTAAATACATTGGAAAAAATATAGGGAAGATAAAGAATCTAGACAGGAAAATAATGCCCTATCTTATAGGTCGCTGCTGCCAGATTAAGGGAGAAATAGTAGCTAGGGATGAAAAGGAAGAAGGGCTTAGGAAGATACTCAATTTTGGCCATACTCTAGCCCATGGTCTCGAAAGCATCACAAACTTTTCAAAATATAGCCATGGCCAGGCAGTAATCATAGGTATGTATCAGGAAACCCTTTTAGCTAAAAGACTAGGGATAGTTGACAGCCACTATTCAGACCAACTACTAGAATTTTTGACCTCCCTGGGTGTAGACCTTTCCATAGGGGATTATCCCAGCTCCCAGCTCGTAGATTTCATGCTGAAGGATAAGAAAAATAGAGCCGGAAAAATATCCTTTATCCTGCCCATTGAAAAAGGTAGAGTAAAGGAATACCTCCTAGATAAAAATCAAATAGGATGGTAAGGACAAGGAGGTTGTTTATATGCTAATTAAACCGATAAAAAGATTTAGGGGAAGGATAGGTGTAGCCGGGGACAAATCCATATCCCATAGGGCTATTATGCTGTCTTCCATAGCAGGGGGCAGAAGCAGGATATTTAATTTTCTAAGGGGGGAAGACCCCCTAAATACCGTTAAATGCTTCCAGCAGATGGGGGTAGATATAGGTTTAGATGGTAGCTCAATTGTCGTCAAGGGTGTGGGCTTAAGGGGTCTGGTAAGACCCACTGATGTCTTAGATGTGGGCAACTCTGGGACCACCATCAGGCTAATGGCGGGAATCCTGACCGGACAGGACTTTGGGAGCACATTAAGCGGAGATGAATCCATTAGAAATAGGCCCATGGATAGGATAATCGACCCCCTTAGAAAGATGGGGGCCAATATATACGGCATAGATAGGGAAGGCTTTGCCCCCCTAAGGATTGAAGGCGGGGAAATACACGCCATTGAATACCAGTCCCCAGTGGCCAGTGCCCAGGTAAAGTCTGCCCTGCTCTTGGCCAGCCTTTATGCTAGGGGCGTGACTACCATAGTGGAGCCACAAAGGTCCCGGGACCATACAGAGCGAATGATGAATTATATGGGGGCTGATATTTGGACCAGCGGACTGACTATCGAGTCCAAGCCCATAGATAGATTATATGGGAGTGAAATACATATACCTGGGGATATATCCTCGGCTGCCTTCTTCCTCGTTCTGGGGGCCATAATTGGAGACGGGGAGGTCCTGATTGAAAACCTGGGACTAAACCCCACTAGAACTGGTATCCTAGATGTATTGAGGCAGATGGGAGCCAATATAGGAATAGAAAAACCCAGGACCTTAAATGGTGAGCCCAGGGGAGATGTCAGGGTCAAGAGTTCAAAGCTAAGGGGGATTTCCATTGGTGGGGCCATTGTACCCAGGCTAATCGACGAAATTCCCATCATAGCAGTGGCTGCTGCCCTGGCAGAGGGAAAAACTGTAATCTCCAATGCAGAGGAACTAAAGGTCAAGGAAAGCAATAGAATATCGGCCATGGTAAATGAACTTAAGAGTATAGGTGCCAATATAGAGGAAAGTCCAGACGGCATGATAATCTACGGAGGAGAAAAACTAAGGGGAGGAAGGATACATAGTTACAATGACCATAGGATTGCCATGGCCCTGGCCATTGCAGGTCTAGTTAGCGAGGAAGGGGTAGAAATTGACAACCCCAGTTGCGTAGATATATCCTTTCCAGATTTTTTCCACATCATAGATAGGGTGATAAAAAATGAATCATAATATTACAGGTAAAAGCAAGATTTACGGAGTCTTAGGTGACCCCATTGCCCATAGCATGTCCCCCCTCTTTCAAAACTACCTGCTCAGAAAAAAGGGCCTAGATAGCCTCTATATCCCCATCAAAATTCCACCAGCAAAGCTAGGAGCCGGCATGGACCTCCTGAGGGAAAACCTTGCAGGTTTCAACGTGACTATACCCCATAAGGAAAGCATAATGCCCTATCTGGACCAGATAGATCCCCTGGCATTGGAGTATGGGGCAGTAAATACGGTCAAGCTGGTGGACGGCAAACTCACGGGCTATAATACCGACGGGGTTGGATTTGTAAGGAGCCTTGAAAGATATAAGATGGATTTAGAGGGAAAGAAGGTCCTCCTTTTGGGGGCAGGAGGGGCAGCCAAGGTAATCGCCTTTGAAGTGGTAAAGGCTGGGGGCCTCCTAAGCATTGCCAATAGAAATATGTCTAGGGCCCATAGTATAAGGAGAGACATCTTAAAACACTATGACAGTAGGATAGATCTGGTCCAACTGGAATCCATAAGTCCCCCCTATGACATCGTAATTAACTCTACATCTGTGGGAATGGAGCCAAGATCTGGTGAATCCATAGTAGATGGGCATGTATTAGAAGGGGCAGGCCTGGTATACGACATTGTATACAATCCCCCAGAAAGCAGGCTGCTGAAATTGGGCAAGGAACAGGGTGCCATGACGATCAACGGCCTTTCCATGCTACTATATCAGGGACTGGAGTCCTTTGAAATATGGACGGGTGAGAAGACCAGTCGCCAAGATTATGAGGAAATATATGACCTGGTGAAAAACTTCGCTTACGACTAGGAGGTATTGTATGAAGGATTTAGAAAACATAAGGCGGACAATAGACTATTGCGATAGGAAGCTGGTTGAACTATTTGAAACTAGGCTAAGGGCAGTCTTGGAGGTCATGGACCATAAGAGGGAGCACAAACTTCCCATATTTCAGCCCCAAAGGGAGGCAGAGGTCCTAGACAAAATTGACTCCTATGTGGAGGAAAGGAAATTTGCGGGACAGGTGAAATCCCTCTATGGGGAGATAATGAGAATAAGCAGGGAGTTACAGTCCAGCCTGCTCTTTCCCTTTAACATAGTTCTCATAGGCTTCATGGGCAGCGGCAAGAGCTCTGTGGGAGAAAGGCTGTCCTCCCTCTTGGAAATGAAGGTGCTGGATACAGACAGGCTAATAGTCGAAAGGACTGGAATGACCATAGATCAAATATTTGCAGAAATGGGTGAGTCTGAATTTAGGAGACTGGAAAGGGAAACAGTCCTAGAAATACATGGAACTGCAAACTCCATCATATCCTGTGGTGGAGGTATGGTGTTGGACCCACAAAATATAGAACTTCTCAAAAATAAGGGGAAAATTATCTGGCTAAACACCTCTCCCCAGGAAATATATAATAGGCTTCTGGGAGATGAGTCTAGGCCCCTCCTATCCGATTTATCCTTAGAAGCAATCAGGACACTTTGGGAAAAAAGGCTGCCCCTATACGAGGCAGCCAGTGATATAGAAATTCAAACCGATGGAAAGACCCTAGATGAGATTGCAGAGGAGATATTGAGCCGCTGCTAATCTGTAATTTTCAAAATTCCTTCCTGAGATAGATGCTCTTTGATATTTGGAGGGATATGTAATAGGCGAAAATAGAAATTCCTAGGAAAATAATAGCTATCTTCTCGACATTTAAACCTATTATCTTGCTAAATATAAAACTTTGAGCCAAGAGTCCCCCAAATTTCTCAATCAATGCAGGGGCCAATATAATTAGTATATAAATTAGTTGATTTACGGTTGCCAAACCATTCTCCGATTTAAAATATAGGGGGTAGTATATTGAGTAAAATACCATGATAAGTACAAGGGTAGCAACTACATCCCAAATATTTGCCGTCCTTCCCCCATCTGCCAATCCCATTAGAACATATATATTGGTAATTGCGATTATAGATAGGGAATATAGGGCTGCGTAGATGAATATTACTAGATATTTTCCCCTCACCACATCCACTTTATTTATGGGAAAGGAATTTAGGACTAGATCAGAATTATTTTTATAGTCGAATCCATTGGAATACATGGAAGAAAAATAAGTTATCATAAAAATAGCTAATATATATAATATATTGAACCTAAGATTTAATTGGGCGGCTTTGACCCCTGCCAAGGATATAAATACTGGAAAGAAAAGCCCAAACAAGTTCATTTTACCTGAAAGCTTTAAATCTTTTACTATAAGATTAAACAATTGTCCCACCTCCTATAAATCCCTATTCTCGTATAGTCTCATGGATACAAGCAGGGATATGATATAAGCAACTGATATGACTAAAAGCAGGCTAGGCCCTTTCAGAAGGCCCATAATCCCCTTGTCCAAAGAACCAAGACCATTCCTAGACAAACTTATAGCTGCTACTGCTGTAAAGGAAAACAGAAAGGCATTTAGTATTTGGGCCAGCCTAGGACCAAACTTAAAGTTGGCCGGAAACATGATACTGACCGTGGCCAAAACATAGGGTAGAGCCTCTTTAATCATTTTAAGATTGAAATATTCTACATCCATCAAGCCTGTTTTCTTTATAACCCACAAATATATGCCAGAATAAACAATTGAGATTAGAAAGTAAATAAATACCGACAAATACCTGTATAAAACTGTATCTTTCCTCCTAAGAGGCAAGGAATTCATCATGCTGAGTGTCTGGGATTTCATGTCAAAGACAAAAGGCGTCATCACAAATATATATGTCATCATGACCAAGACCAAAAAATACATCCTTTCCATTTGATTTATATCCAGTACCAGTAGGTATATGGGAATTATGGACAAGATTATTATCATTTGTGACTTATTGGAAAAAATTAGTGTCAAATCCCTATTTATAGTTCCAAACATTTCATTCCCCCCTTATGCTATATACCATAATGTCTTCGAGGCTTGCTTTTTCAATCAATACGTCATTGTTAAAGGAACTTTCAATTTGATTTATATTGTTTGTCAAGCCCTCAAATCCTACATCGGTCTCCCTCAAACCTATGAATTTATCCCTATTGCCTTCTAGCATCTTGGTGCTCCCCTTTACAATCCTATAGCTGTCCAATATCTTGTCCTTGGCCTCTGAAAACAGGATTTCTCCGTCGTTAATGAAGGTTATGTAATCGGCAATCTTCTCCAGGTCCGTAGTTATATGAGTAGAAAAAAATATGCTTTTGTTTTCATCCTGGATGATATTGTATAGAATATCTAGTATTCCCCTTCTAAATACAGGGTCTAAACCCGATGTTGGCTCATCCATTATGATTAAATCTGCCTGGTGGGATAGGGCTATGGCCAGGGAAAATTTCATTTTCATACCCTTGGATAGGGTCTTAATCTTCGCCTTTGGGTTTAAGTCAAATTCATTGATATAGGAGTTAAATTGATTATCATCCCACTTGGAGTAAAATTTCGACACTATATTCTTCATCTGCCTAATCGATAAATCCTCGTAATAGTAATTTTCATCGTAAACAAATCCTATCCTATCTTTTATTTCCTT
The DNA here is from genome assembly GCA_041655755.1 of Tissierellaceae bacterium. Taxonomy (GTDB): domain Bacteria; phylum Bacillota; class Clostridia; order Tissierellales; family Tissierellaceae; genus JAAYFT01. Next base: position 79,837 of record JBBAEY010000001.1, on the reverse strand, counting down.
TTCAGCAGCCACATGATCCTTGCCAAATACCTTTATTTGGCCTCCATCTTTTTTAATCAAATTCATAATCAATTTTATGGTTGTAGTCTTACCCGCCCCATTGGGACCTATGAAGCCCATTATAAATCCTGGTTCCAATTTGATATTCAGGTCTTTTAGTGTAAATCCTTTAAATTCCTTCCTAAGATTCTTTATTTCCAAGCTGTAATTCATACTAAACCTCCTCAAATAAAATTTTAAGCATGGCCTCTACCTCTTCATAATTAAGCCCCAAGAGTTTACTTTCCTCAGCTATTTCCCAAAGTTTTTCCTCTATTATCTTTAGTTTTTTCTCCTTCATTAACTCCTTATTTTGCCCCGCCACATAGGATCCCTTTCCCTGCATGGTTTGGATAAAGCCCTCTCTCTCCAATTCATCATATGCCCGCTTTGTCGTAATGACGGAGATTTGGAGGTCCCTTGCCAAGCCTCGTATTGAGGGCAGCAAGTCTCCTTCGTCCAGTTCCCCCCTTAGGATAAGCTCCTTTATCTGGCTGGATATTTGCTCGTATATGGGCTCATTGGAAGAATTAGATATTATAATATTCATAAGCAACCCTCCACTGTTCTCTTGTGTATACTGTATATACTGTTTATGTACAGTATATCCCCCTCTATGATTTTTGTCAATATATAATTAAAATTTTCCATTTTACTATTGGCAGTACTATGCTTTCCAGGGCATAAAAATAGGAGGGCCCTTGGGCTAACCCTCCATTTCTCTTAATATTTATTTAATTGATTGTCTTTACCAAGGTCCTAGCCGGATAGCCTACATATCCAGGGAAGGATAGTATATCTCTATCCACTCCTCATAGCTGTCTTCTAGTCTGATATAGGTGTGGCTATTTATGGCCTCGACCATATTTTCATAGTGCCACATGCTAGGCAGGAGGTCGGGAAATTCCCTGATATCTGGCAGGATCTTCTCTTTTTTTACCCTCCTGTCCAATACGCTATTGACTAGTGTCACAAACTCAGCCCTAGTTATATACTGGTCTGGCTTAAAGCTACCGTCGGGGTATCCCCTTACCCAGCCCTTTGCGGCAGCGGAATTTATATATTTGTTGGCCCAGTGGCCGCCTATATCTGCAAAGGAGTCTCCACCTGCCATAGACAATTTATCGAATTTGGATGATATGGTTGCCAGCTCAGCCCTAGTTATATAGGCCCCTGGCCTAAAGCTCCCATCAGGATAACCGCTGATAATATTTCCATTGGCAAGGGTACTGATGTGTTTAATTGACCACCTACTGGCCTTAACATCTGGGAATCTTTGTCCTGTGGTCAATATGCCCTGTCTATAGTCACGGTCTAGGAGCCTATAGAATACTGTTGCAACTTCTTCCCTAGTTATTAATCCCTGGGGCCTCACTGTATTATCTGGGTAGCCCTGAATATACTGTATGTGATCCTCCTTGTTTAGGGCTGCCTGGACTGGTGGTTCCAGAAGGGACAGACCCCCATATGCAAGAGCCCCACCTGATCTGTCCTTCTCCTTATGGTCTATTATATCCTCCGCTAAGTTTAGGTAGATTGGCATACTTACAGTTATTGATTCGAGCTCATCTCCGCCTTGGGCAGCCATATGAAGGCTATATTTAAAATCTACAGTCTCCCCCCTTGGTATGGTAAACCTGTCTCCTTCCTCCAGCAGGTAACCCCTATGCTCCTGACTATCCCTTTCGTACAAAATATCCCCCAGCCTCTTGTAGTCTATTATGGTCTTGTTAAATATCAGAAGAAAACCCCTTTCAAGCTTTAAACTGACATTGTCAATGAATGAATCGTATACTTCTTTCTCTGAATAATCATTTCCTACAAGGAGGTCCCTTAATCCAATGGCAATGTTTTCCACAGCTATTGACTTGTATTGGTTGCTTACCCTTATGGTTCCATGAATGCCTCCAATTCCCCTCTCTGCATCCTCCACAGTGGCAGGATAGAGTTGACCTTGGAAGAGATCGCCTTCTTGGCTTATGCCGCCATCCTTGTTTATTGTGATAATCACATTGGGCACCCTATCTGTACTGCTGGCAAATGACCATTGAAGTATCATAGCAGTGAGAAGCCCACCAACTAGGGTCACTAGCAATGTCTGCAATAGTATTCTCATTATTTTCTTTTTAATCTTCACTTCAACCACCTCGAAATCCATAAAAGCCTTGGCACATCTAATGACTAAGTCTCCTAGCTAAAATTCTTCCTTTGATGGGAGTCCCTCTGTCCCCCCTGCCTTTTCGTGGGTCATTAGACCTTCCAAATCGAACAGGTAGCTTTCACTATTATTTACCAGGAAGAATTTGTTTATTTCCCTGTAATCCTCGCTGTAGCTATATAGAATTGGCCTGTTGACCTCATCGGCAAACCTGACTAGGTCCCCCATGGACCTGACTGGTGTGCAGTTTGATATGTCCATATGGCCATCTAGGGCAACCAGCCTATCTCCATGTTTTTTAAATATCCTGTTTAGCTCCCTTTCCAGTGGCCCCTTTTTAGGGGCTGCTATGGTGAAAAAAGCCAGGTAGACAAGACCCAGGGCAGCAAGCCCCGAAATAATTCCATAAAAGGCAAGCTTCCCCCTATCCGCGGGCAATTGGACTTCTATGGTCCTCTCTATTGCACCAGGCTTCTCTATGACCGGAGTACCCCCTATTTCAAACAGGGCTGTATTTAGGGGTATGGTTATATTTGGCTTAAGCTGCTCTTCGAAGTCTCCCTTATCTGTGCTGCCCTTTAGGTCTATGTCCATGGATATAAGCAGGGATGTATCAAAATTAATTTCAGTTTCCTCTGCCAGTTCCTCTAAAAATTCCCTATACTTACCAAAGTCTAGGAATAATGATTCTTCTATCCACAGTTCTTTTTCTAAGGCCTGAATCCTTTTATTCGCCAGGGGATATTTCTTTTTCCACACCAATACGCTTCCCTCTTCCTGACCTTTGTAAACAGAACCCAGTATTTCAGCACCTATTACATAATTCCCATAAAGATTTACCTCATCCTCTCCAACAAATTGATAACTAAAGTCCAGCCCTATCCCTTCTACGAATTTAGAAATATAAATTTGCCTATCTGATTCAATGGGACTATCATTTAGGATATTAGGTTTTTCAATGAGCTCATAGTCTATACTGGCTTGATTCTCGTAGCTATATATTTCTTCTACCCGCTCCCCCACCAATGGATCTTTTATTAGCCTATATAAAGCTATGAAAACTGATACCATAATGGCCAAAACAAGTAAAATAATACTGAGCCTTAGGCGTTTTTCAATACTTACCTTCATCCCTTTTCCCCACCCCTAATTTAAATATAGAGGAGTCAGCAAATTGCTGACCCGCCCTTCTATTATTCGTTGAACTGTTTCCAGTTAAATTTCAAGGTAAATCCAATATCCTGGCCCTGGGTTTCATTTGTGGAATCCTTGTCAATCCAATATCTAATGGAGGCTAACTCTGGATCCTCATTGCCAAACCAAATTGCCTCGCCTGGCAATAGCTCAACTGTCGATAAACCGCTTCCTAAGAGAAGTGTGTCCAAATCCTTGAGTTTACCCCTTAGGGGGTTAGTTCCGGTTAATGATTCTGAATTACCTAAAGATGTGCCATTGGGTAATCTAACTGTTCCCCTATGGATGTGAATTGATGCCTCTAGGTCATCCCACAATGGAGAATCAGGATTAATTAGTTCAAACTCTATATCTCCCAATTTTACAGGTATGGTGCCCCTGTTTTCCAGTGAAAAATGTATTTTGCCGAATGTTTTGTTGTCATTATTATTATATGCTGTCGGATACAAGTTTCCTGCAGTGAAGGTAATTAATTTCTCGTCTTCAGACTGCTCAATACTTCCCGTAGTGTGAGGGGGTTTGTGAATGTTAGCAAATCCCACTGACACATCCATGGTACCTGTGTTTATTTCGCCAGTAACTGTTGAGGCATCTGTCCACCATGCGTACCCTGCTCCCATTCCCATGATTACTACCACTAAAACTAATGCTAAAAACCTGGTTTTCTTCATTTAAATCTCTCCTTTTTTTTATTTATATAACATGTTTGTTATATTCTCCTTTTCCAACTCGTTAGAATCCCATTTCTTCAGGTCTGACATTCCTACTGCTTTTTATTAGAAGAGTTGGCCAACCCAGTTTAGGCAGTATATGTTTTATTTTTCCCTTCACATTTTCGGGACTCACCGTCTCCCTATCTATTTCCTTATTGTTATCACCCTTGGTGACAAACTTGATGTCCTTGTCTTTACTTCCTTCAATCCCCACAATCCTATGTGAAATTAAGATGCTAGCTTTTTTGAACTGAATTATATCTCCTTTTTTTAGCCTTTTTATATCCTCCATATCCGTAAGCCTTCTTACAAGTATAATGTCTCCTGGGCTCATAAAAGGTTCCATACTACCAGTTGCAATAACTGATGGATAAATTGGGAATACACCTACCGCAAACCATATCAAAGCTATTGATATAAGGGTGGTAGCTATCCAACTAAGGGTGCCTTCCCTTTCCCTCCTCCTTGTGCTCTTTTTTCCTTCATGAAAAAGAAGTATTTCCTCAAGTAATACCATAAAAAAGATTGGACCTAGTATCCCAATAAAGGCAGCCGTTATCCATTTTAGATTAGGCAATACGGGTGATAGCCAGTAAAAGGCCTCAATTAAACCAAGATATCTAATGGATGCCATTGCCCCTCCATTAAAAGCCAAATAGGATGCAAATATATTATTTGATAGGTCCGGTAAAAAATATTGTGCAGCAAACTGGACTAATCCCTCCCCCGTCTGTATTGACATATATCTGTTAAGAGGATATTTGACTAGGGTCATCAAGAATGCTATGAATATAAAAGCAATCGTGTTGTCCTTTTTACTACTACTCCTCACCAAAACACTTCTCACACGCTCCCTACCAAACAAATTGGCAGCCACTAGAAAGATATTGGTTGCTATTCCAAAGGGAGTATGGTTGTAGGGACTTTTTCCAAAGCCATCAATTAGACCGGCTAGTAGATTAACGACTATATATATTAATCCAAAATAAAATACCCAGAAGTTTAGGATTTTCATATTTCGTATCTTGATATTTGCCCTGATTTGCCTAGTATCTTTTAAGATGAGGAAGACTATTATCCAAATCATAGGCATTATCAAATAGGTAAATATGAAGCTATTAAAATACCCCTTAATTGGTGAATTTTCAATTGTATAAATAAGTATTATTGCGATTATCAGCAGTAATTTCCTTATATCTCGTCTTTTTGTAGGCAAATAATTATTTAGCATCAGCATTTTCCTCAGATATACCTAACTCTTCTTCTATCTCTATTTCTACTTCATCACCTTCTTGGCCAACGGATATAGGCTCAGTTGTTGGGTAATAATTTTCCATTTCCACGACTGAATCCTGTTTATGTACCACCTGTATTCTTTTCTTAGCTTCAAGCATTTGGATTTCCAACATATCCAGTTCTGCCTCCATTTCAGCTATTATATCAGGGTTGGGAATTATTCTTATAAGGCCTAGTATTGTCACATTATCATACCAACTCCCAAAGCCCGCAGGCATAAGCACGAGGGTAGCTGCAAAACTTAATGCCAGTATAGTCATCTTTTTTTTCATTTTTATACCTCCATATCCTTTAAGAATCAAAACTATGCTAGATTCCTTGCTCGAATAGGATATTATATTTAAATTCCTGCTCTTCATCTATTTGTTTATAGCTCTCAATTTCAGATCTTAGCTCTGAAATTCGTAACTCTAATTGACCCACCCCGCCTGATTTTGTTTCCACCGCATAGTTAGGTTCACCAATTCTATGATTCATATTTAAATAGTTGACTTCCTTGTAAATATGGCTTGGGTTAATCTGCAAACTAAGGGATTCTCTTATCTGATTTTGTCTTAAAATCTCCTCCTCCGTGCTTTCTTTGCTCTTTAATCCTCTTCCTCTGTTTCTCAATATAACGATTTCTGTCTCTTTTATTTCTTCCACCTTGCTAATGGCAAAGGGGATACTACCACCATCTAAAATGTTGATATCTATATAATTATTGAATTCTGGATATACCTGACCCTCGATAAACAAGGTCTTTCCATCTGTATCTAATACGAAATCTAAGTATTCTTCACCCTCCAAGGTTATCCTTCTTTCTAAAACTTCTATATCTGCATCAATATATCCAGTAGTAATGGACATATCAATTATCACTCTATCATTCCAGGCGGAATACCCTACACCCATGGATCCTAATGAAATAATAGAGGAGATACACAAAATTGCCACTCTTGGATTTACCCTCGACCTTTTCAAATATAAGACCTCCCTAGCCTTTCGAATGTGATATTCTCTTTTTAGAGGCAATTACATTAATTTACGTTATGCATTAGTGTATTATTTTAACTCTACAAATTATTCCCTTTTTTAGAAAAATAATTCATTTCTAGAAAAAAGTTCATTTTTGACAAAATAAAACCGCCCCGATAATCGGAGCGGATCTCAAAAACTATATAATCCTATATGAAGATATCATAACTGAAGTTTATTATTGCATGGGCAAGTGTAGGTGCTACTATGTTATTGTCTCTCCCAAATAAAAATACCAGATAGATATGTATGACTGATGTGTTAATTAGGTGGCCAAGGTCTTGCCCTATAAATTCCATAGGAGTCATATTTGCCTTAATCATTTGAAAGGGTATATGCATAATGGCAAACATTATGCCGACAACGATGGTTTTTAGCCATTTGGATTTTACTATCCCTCCCATTCTAGACTGTAGGTAGCCCCTAAAAACTAGTTCCTCTGTAAAGGAGATACATAATAGGTAATAGAGGAAGGTCCACAGATTGTCAGCCATATTTGGATTTATTACCTTCCCATTGGAAATTGGCCAGATTATATTCAATAGGGAGAAGGGGATTGAGCCTACTATGCCTACAGCAATTGATTTAAGACCCTTGTCTTTTTTTATCCCAACGGTTGCAATATCTTGCTTTCTAAATCTTAGAATTATAAATATTGGCATAATATTGATCATTGCATATGGTATGTTGAATGCTAGCCTGAAAAATGCCCTGCTATTGAAATTTTTAGCTAAACTCTCATATATGCTTGTATTGTAGACCAGCAAACCAAATAAATATACCATCAACATGTAGGACATATAGTAGCCTATGCCATAGAGGGCATCTTTTCTATTTAGCCCTTCCAGCAGTCCCTTATAATCTTCCTCCGAAAATGCCTCTTCCCTGCTCATTCTAATTCCCCCTCGAAATTCCCACCTGCTTTAATACTTGTCATTGCACTGCAAGGTCTAAATCTCTATGGTCCTGTCTATGTCATGGGTTTCAAACTTGAGGCTGAGATACTGGCTATTGACCTTTCAACTCCCCTATCCCCCTGACAAAGTCATTTTTCCCGCCCTGGGCAGGGTGCCGAACCTTTTCACAATTGATGCCTAGTTTTCTTAGGCTTTCCTCCGCCTTGTTGCCCACGGCCACCACTTTTTTTATGCTAAACATTTTAATCATCTGAAGGAGAAAATCCTGTCCTATGAGAAGTTCCTTTTTTAAGGGGGTTCGATTGCTATCTGGCTTGCCCTCCTTGTGCGGGTGAAATGGAAAGGCATTCCAACCTAGGGACTCTACCTTATATTGTAATAGGGTATTCCAGATTATAGTGGCTGTTGCCTCCTTCATGAGGTGCTCCTTTTCCAGGGCCAACCTGTAACCATTCTCTCTTCCAAATTGATCTAGGCCCTCGACATTATTCATGAGTAGATGCTCACTGGTAAAGGGGACTCCGGTGAGCCTACATCCCCTGTATCCCGGTGCTTCACCCACCAATAAAATCTCAGGCCTTATTTCATACATCTGCTTTAGATATATTAGTAGGTTATCTCTTCTTATGGAATTCTCCTCATGCCCATAGGAATACTGATTGTATACGTTTGCTGTAACCTTTGCAAGAGCTAATCTATCTATGAAAGCTTCAAATACCTTTTCCATTTAACCGACCTCTGTCTTTCTAATTTATATGATTGTATGTCAATAGTATATTATTACGATTATAGCATATCTTTGGAGGCTGGTTCAATATCTAGGATAATCATGTGACCAAATGCTCATGTATTCTATACTCCTACCTAGGTGCAGTAATTGTTACCCTTTTAGTCAATCCATCCCAATCCACTTCACAGTCAAGGTTTTCCGCAATGAACCTCAATGGTAACATCGTGCGGCCCGTATCTGAGATATAGGGTGCAACATCGCTTTCCCTGTTGGCTCCATTTACTTTAGCCAGTTTATTGTTAATCCAAAGTTGGATTGTATTCCTCTTTAAATATATACTAACCCTTTTATCCGACTCTCTCCACTGGACATCCCCACCCAATGCCTCGATAACTGCCCTAATTGGGAGAAATGTCCTGCCATTCTTTATTATGACTACTGTATTATTTCCCGGATCAATGTCCTTTCTCTGTCCGTTTACATACATGTACCTGCTTCCCACTTCCAATAGGACGGTGCTGACCCTGGTACCTGATTTTGCGTATGTTTCCTTTGATGCGGCACCAAGGGTTTTATCCTTGTAAACCGGCTTTAGAATATAATAGTAGTTGGTGTTTTCCTCAACATTTTTGTCATTGTATTGTGTCCCCTCTATGGGAAAATCTGTAATGGGCGTAGTAGACTGTCTACCTGAAGCAGTTGCCCTATAGAGATAGTAGCCCACAATATTTTTGGATTCAGTGGGCTTGTTCCAGTACAAGTATATTCCCTCTGCTGCAGTTTCCGATTTTAATGTGATTTTGGACCCAAGTGCTACAGATACTTCATTCGATGGGCTCCCCAGGACATTATTTTTATATACTACTCTCAATACATAGTAGTAGTTGGTGTCGACATTGATATTATAATCTGTATAACTTGTTTTCTCTATGGGAAAGTCTGTGATTGGCGTGCTGGATTCCTTCCCTGATGCAGTCCCTCTGTATAAATTATAGCCTATGATGTTTTTTGTTGAGCTGGGCTTGTTCCAGGAAAATACTACGGCCTTGTCACCTGCCAGGGCTGTTAGCTGTAACCTATCGGAAGCTGTCGGTTCAATCATTAGCAATTCAAAGGTTTCCCATTCTCCTATATTATCCCTGTCCGCTGTTAGTTTCCCTCCACCCCCATCTTCGGCACATAGGTATTTTTTATCGTATGTCATAAATGCCAGCTTGTCGTCTTTTAATGCTATTAGCTTAAAGGTCTCTCTGTTGCCTATCTTGCTGCTATCTGAGTATACCCCCTTGCCATCCTTTGTCGTCCTTATATAGCTTCCGTCATGGCTCCTCAGGGCAGCATACCCCTTGCCTAGATTAATGATTTCAAAGGTTTCCCATTCTCCCACGGTTTCCCTTGTAGCATTGATTTCCTTGCCTCCACCGTCCTCAGAACATAAGAAGTTGCCCTTTGCCGTCTTGATGGCTGCCACATATCCTTCGTTCCCTGAATGACCATAATTTGGGGCAATAAGCTGTAATGCCAATAAGGTAAATACAAGTAAAAAAACCAAAAAAACTCTGGTATTTCTGCATAAACAATTTTTTCTCATTTTTCCATTTCCCCCTTACGATAACTTAGCCTATACTTCTATAGTATTACTAATATTGTTCAATCCATAATATTCTCAATCTACAAAACTGTAACCAAATTGAGATATTTGTGGTGGAAAAATGAGAATTACTTGTGATAGGGTTCACCGAATCATATGAACCTTATAAAGATTATAAAAGGGCAACAAACCTATTTGTTAGATTTATTGCCTAGTATCACATTAGTTTATATATACCTCAATTCCTGTTTTCAATACTTCCTCTACTATTCCTACTCCCTCTGCGTAGTCTTGCTTTGTAAAGGAAATAGGTTGTAAGTCCACACCCCTATATTTCCTAGCCCTTTTCAATAAATATTTAATACTTTCTACACGTTCCATTTCTTTAAATGAATCAGAAAATATAGCCAGATCAATGTCACTATCTGCATCATAATTACCTTTAGCATAAGATCCGAATAGAATAGCCTTATCTATATCTATTTCAGAGCTTAAATCCTTTAAATAGTTCTCTATTATAATTCTGATGTTTTCAGGGATTTCAACCATAAAAACACCTCCCTTGTTTTGGTTAATACTTCTGTCGCCTTCTCCTTGGTTACAGTATATCATATTAACAATTACGAGAGGTACTTAATTTAGATTGCAATTCACTTGATTAACTATTACAAGGCCTTTTATAGAGTCACTTGTGATAGGGTTCACCGTATCGCCTTAACTGCGGTTTTTATTAATTATACAAAAACACTAGGATTAAAATGTAAGCTCCTAGTGTTAATATAACATTAATGTGGACAGGCTATACTAAATAGGACAGATCTTTACTTAACATGGTACAATAAAAACAGGAGGAGATTTTAGTGACCAGAAAAAGATATGATGAAGATTTTAAGAAACAATTAGTAAAGATCTACAACATAGGTAATCACAGCTACAGAAGCCTAGCAGAAGAATATGGTGTATCTGCACCAACTATTAGAAGTTGGGTAATTAGATATAATAATTCTAGCTCCTTTGATATTAACGATAATAGAACCGATGAAGATAAAGAGCTAATTGAGCTTAGAAAGAAAGTTAAACAGTTAGAGATGGAGAATGATATTTTAAAGCAAGCGGCACTACTACTAGGCAAAAAGTAGACCTAATTATTTCAAATAAAGAGAAGTACAGTGTTAGTGCCATGTGTAAATTTTTAAAGGTCTCAAAAGGCCTAGTCTACTACCACATAAATAGAGTTTCTGCAGCTTCTAATAGGAGCGAAAATATGATTCTAGAAGATTATATCAAGGAAATATTTAGGCGAAGCCGCAATAACTATGGCAGTAGAAAAATTAAGATTGAGCTGGCAAAACTAGGATATCAAGTCTCCAGAAGAAGAATCTCAAGAATAATGAAAGAAAACAGCCTGGTATCCAATTACACAGTTGCCCAGTACAAGCTCCATCCACAGACCTGCAACCAATCTTTTACACCTGATCTAGTAGATAGAAAATTCGATAATAGAGTCAAGCTAAAAGTAGCTGTAAGCGATTTAACCTACGTTAGAGTAGCTAATAGTTGGAATTATATCTGTACCTTGATAGACCTATTTAATAGAGAAATTATTGGCTATTCTGTAGGTGCAAATAAAGATGCCAAACTCATAGAGCAAGCTCTCCTAACATGCAAATATTCCTTAAAAGACATCGATATTTTCCACTCTGATCGTGGAAACGAATATGATAACGAATTAATAGATAATGTTCTTAAAAGCTTTAAAATTCAGCGTTCCTTGAGTAGTAAAGGTAATCCTTATGACAATGCAGTTAGTGAAGCTACCAACAAAATACTAAAGACGGAATTTATTTATCAGAAAAACTTCGAGAGCCTGGACCAGCTAAAGCTGGAGCTGGCAGAATATATTTACTGGTATAACAACTTAAGAATCCACGGCTCTATAGGTTATATGTCACCAGTTGAATATAGACTTTTGAAAACTAACAAAATCAATAAAGCATCATAGTAATAAACTTAAGCTGTGTTAAGTAGACTTTTGTCTAAAAAAGGGTTGCCAATCCATTATCTCACTTTAAGGTGGTAGTTTAAACCCATGATTTTATTGGACGCTTACATTGAGCAGATACAAGACTGTATTGATAATTGGAATAGTTATGATTTTGATAGAAAAAAGGAAATTGCTCAACTGTTTATCAAAGTTGTTACTATAACAAATGAGGAAATACAGATTGTATTTAATTAAATTTGAAACATTATGGAAAAATGATATAATTATTTAAGGGTATTTTAGTTGAGAATTTAAAACTTAAAGTACCCTTAAATTATTTTGGGAGGATAGATAATATGAACGGATTTACATATAATTTATCATTTACAAATAAGAGATTTTAGAAGGAATTATATATTCTTTAAAAGAACAGGACCAGTATGACATCGCAAATATGCTAAAAGGAGCAAATGTAAGTGTCGAAGAAGATGGATACTCATATTATGATGGTCATTGGGGTAGAAGTAATGCATATGCGGCATATATTAAATTTCAAGTTAATCCATCTTATAAAAAATTACTTGATACTGATGGAAACAAGAAACTATTATCTAATATATGCGAGGAATTAATCCCTCCAGAAGTTGGATATGATATAAAAAGCATTTCATTTTCAATAGACTTACCCAAAGACTTTGATTTAGAAGATGATTTAATTTTAGATTTAGAAAAAAATACGAACTCAATATCTTATAAAATTATTCATGAAATTTTGCCTGAAGATGTTAAAACTAAAGGGTATCATATGGCGGAGACGCATACATATCTTTATGCTGTTGAGAATTCATTAAGATTATTTATAGAAAAGGTGTATAAAACAACTTATGGAGAGGACTACTTTACAAAAATTAATGTAACAAAATCACTGAGAGGTACAATTGAAAATAGAAAAGAAAAGGCAGCAAATAATAAATGGTTAAGCGTAAGAGGTAATGAATTGTTTTATTTGGACTTTAAAGATTTGGGAAGTCTTATAGATAATAATTGGGAATTGTTTAAGGCATATTTTTCTAACAGAGATTTTATTATTCCCAAATTAAATGAAATGGCAGAGTGTAGAAATCTAATAGCTCACAACAGTTATATTGGAGATACTGAAAGAAACTTGATTAAAACGTATCATAATGTGATATTAAAACAAATTGTAGAAGGATTTAATGGGCAACAAGGCTCTATTTATGAATCAGAAGATTAGCTAAAATTACATTTAAAATAATCGGAAAATTTTAAAAATGAGTTGGGATAATAATATGATGGTGGATAAGTTTGGTAAAATGGTAGATGAACAAAAAAGATATGGCAGTGATTTGTCAAATATTATTTCATTTGATGAGTTTGATAGAATCATTGAAAAAAATAGAGAATTGTTAGATTTTCTCGGTGATAGTGCTTGTAGAAGTCCAATAACAAATATTATAGATGAAAATACATATATTTTAACAGCAGATTTTTTGATTGCTACAAGTAAAACCTTGGAGAGTATTTCTGCTTGCTGTAGGCTTGGAAGTTTTGCAGATTCGAATATGCTTATAAGAAAATATAAAGACGATATTTTCTTGTATCTTTATATTATTGAGACCTCAAATAATAGAAAAGGGCTAATTGATAAGGAACTCAATGAAATATTGGGTGAGAAAATGACAGAAGAAAAATTTATTGAAGCTATTACTCTAAGTTTTAGCATTCAGTCTTTAGGTATTAGAAAAGACCAACAAGATAAAGCGATAGATGCATGGTTTAACAATAATGCTGAAAGTGGTGAATTTTATAGATTATTAGATATAAAAAATTACTTAAATTATCTAAAAAGAAATAAGTTGGTTGAAAGTTGTATTACAAAGCACGGGTTGGAAAATATGTGGAAACTCATGTCTCGAAAACAGAATAATTATACTCATAGTAATGATAGAAGTTTTTTAATTGATAACATAATATCCTTTAACGAGAGTGAGAAAGTCGAATTTTTATTAAAACACGTACATAGGGATATTACTTATATTACATCATATTTCTTAGTGGTATTAATACTTATAAAACCAGATTATATATCTTCATTTGATTATGTGAATTTTTTAGAGGTGGGAATGACACCACCAGAAGGTAGTCAATATTGGGTTGCATCAATTGTTCAAGATTACTTAGATGAGTTTGTGGTTGAAATTCATCCCGATTTAAAGGCATATCTAAGAGATAATAATCCTTACGGTATGGAAATAGAATAAAGTTTAGAATTGCAGAGAGGAAGCGATAACCATAAATATGTTAGCTGGGATTATGGGGGCTATTTGCTATATCACTGGTAGCATTGTAGCAATCATGCACTCAATAGTTGAATTAAAGAAGATGTTTAAAAAGATTAAGGTTTTTAAGCGAATAAAAGATAGACAATTCCAAGAATTAATTTTAGATAATAATACAGATGATTTAATTGGGGCAGTAGTAATATTTTTAATGTTCATTATGCCTATATTTGTTTCATATGTATTGATGTATGAATTTTATAATAAAGCAGGTTTTAATTGGATACTTTTTATCTATTATATATGCCTTTTTGCTTTGGGAATAAGATGGACAAAGATATGGTGGCATTATATATCTGAAGATAAAAATGAATATAATTATAGTCAAGTTCCTTATGGAGAATTTAGAAGTATTGTAGAAGAAATGTGTATTAATGCAGGTATTTATAATTTAGAATTTTATTTTTTAGAAGTTAATAAAATTGGGGCGTTAGCTTTTCAGGGTAGTAAGAAAAGACGAAGAGGAATTCTTTTCTATCAACCATGTGAAACATTACCATCCGATGAACTTGCAGCCTTAGTTGCTTATGAAATAGCTCATTTTAAAAATGGAGATTTTAATAAGATTGAAAAATTTAGAAGATTGATAGGCTTAGTTTTGGTACTTGTTGGATTTTATGTGAGTATGTTATTACTCTATTTTCTTTCTAATATTTACATATTAGACAATTTAATTGTTATTATTATTTCACCCATTGTATTAGTATATGGAATTGCCATGGTGATTTTTTTCTCTATAGATGATAGACGTTTATGGAAACAAATTCAAGAGATTAGAGCTGATAGGATTGCATGTACATATGAGGGTGTAACTCATGAAGCTATGATAAATTTATTAACGAGATTAAAAAAACAAGGTAATGAGAAGATGCCATGGTATAAGGCACTCTATAGTAAGTACTTTAAGGTGAAAGAACATCCCTGTTTAGACAGAAGAATTTATTTAATCAAAAATTATAAAAAATGGTTAATTTTTGATTATTATGTTCATGCATGGCAGATGTTTAAATGGTTTGTAACTGGTAAGGGTTGGATTGGTGAATAAGTAACTCTTGAGATTTTAAAATACTGTTATTATCAAGAATTAGATAATACTGAGAAGGTTATAAAACTATGAAGTACTAGTATAAAGATTTATTCTGCCCTTTCACATACAGAAACGGTTGAAATATACCCATTTCTTTTTGTTACATTATATGACGGCAATGGACGAACGGGGCGGCTGATTTTAAACTTGATGCTGATGCAGGCGGGTTACCCGCCAATCGATGTAAAATTTGTGGACAGGAGAAAATATTACGCCTGCTTTGACAGCTATTATCGGGATGGTGACGCGTCACCGATGGTGAACATGGTGGGAGAGTATGTAAAGGAAAGGCTTTCTCAATATTTAAACTTGTTACAATACTAAAAATGTCCTAGAGAAAAACCGCGAAGTTGTTTTTTATAGCATTTAGAATTAGGCATATTCCCAAAGACGGGTCATATATGTCAAGTTTAAATGCTATTTGGCTCGGCAAGACGAATTAAATCCACCTCCCTGCAACATAATAATTGATCATTCAAGGCATACAGAATATATTTGTAGATTAGAAAAACTATGGGCCATTGCAATAGCAATGCCTTATTTATACAAGAATAGGTATAATACAGGAGGCTAGGTTATGGGGATAAAAGTTAGGGCTGCTAGAAAAGAAGATGCTGGTCACTTAGCAGATATTATAGTTAAAAGTTGGAAATCAGCATATAGTGAATTAATACCTGAAGATGAGATAACTAGATATTTGGATAAGGACAGGAGGAAGGTGCAATTTGAAAAATTTATAGAAGATGGTGAAATTGTTTTAATTGGAATATTTAATGAAGTACCATGTGGATTAGTATTTGCGAATAAGGATAATGATGAAGGATTAGAAAGCTGCGGTTCAATCTATTCAATATATCTACTTGAAGAAACTTGGGGCAAGGGTATTTCCGCCAAATTAATGGAGCAAACCGTAGAATTATTAAAAAAACAAGGGTGTAAGAAAATATCTCTATGGGTTTATGAGGAAAACCTACGAGCAAGGAAGTTTTATGAAAAGCATGGTTTTACCTTTGATGGGAGTAAAAAATATAGTAGGTTTTCCAACAAACCATTGGAATTAAGGTATATAAAATGTTTATAATATACAAAGATATTGAATTTAGAATAATTAGTGGTAATGAAAGGAAAGGGGTCAACATTTTGGGAAGATATACTTTATAATCCAGAATTTTTTATCCTTAGAGGATTATATGTAATGTTTATATAGAATGAATATCTGATACAATTAGCTCAGAATATAATTTAAATGCCGAAGAATGGAGCTATGAATATAGGCGAGAATTTCAAATCAAGGTACTAGCTAAAAATTGAATAAGTATTTTTTAGAGTCACCCATAGGGTGGCTTCTTCACTTTTTATGTCCCCTACACCCAAAAAGGACAAATAAAAATAATAGCGGTATAATGATAACAAATAGGAATTTATAAATTTTCAATAAATAAGTGTAACCTAGTTTATTTTCATTCGTTTATATATTGGAGGGGGTGTCAGCCAGTGTGGTAAATAATCAAATGGAAAAACTTTATATTAAGTATCATAAAGAATTATATCTATATGCATTTTCACTTTGCAAAAACCATCACTTGGCACAGGATTTGACAAGTGACACCTTTTTCAAGGCATATTTATCTGTAGACAATGTAAATCATATTAAATACTGGTTGTTTAGAGTATGTAAGAATCTTTACTTGGATTATATTAAGCTAAATAGGGAATATGGTAGTCACGATATTATCGAAAATACCTTATCGAATTACGAGACCACTTTAGATAAGATTATTGAATCTGAAAGCAGCAAGAATTTATATAATTTAATAATAAATCTCAATGAGTCATACAAAGAAATTCTTATTCTCTATTATTTTTGCGATTTTTCTTTAGAAGAAATTAGCAAATCAAGAAACACCACAGAAGGGGCAGCTAAGACAATGTTATATAGAGCTAGGAAGAAGCTTAAGAAGGAAATGGAGGGGAGTAAATGAACTATAAAGATCTGTTAGATAGATATAAGAAGGGGAAGGTTACCGAAGAAGAAAAGCAGCTAATCGAACAAGAGCTAGAAAAACAGGAAGCATTTGAAGAATACATGGCGGAAACATTTGATGAGGAAATTAGTCATATCAGTGGATTATCCAGTGATGAGATATGCGATGAAGAAACAAGAAAAATTAAAAAAAGTGTTAATAGTAAGCTGAGAAGGGTCGTGGTGAAATCTGTTTTGATAATGACCTTGCTTTATCTTAGTATCTTTTATGGGGTGTCAAATATTATTAATTCCATCTACTATAACCCTAAATCGGTTACTATGTCAGAGAAAGAAGAATATAAAAGATCAGATTTTTTCTATGACATGCAGGCCTACCTTAGTCTTAATAAACCAGGTTTTTCACTTGGCTCATGGGCAAGCCCAGAGGCCAAGGGGTTTGGGAAATATGAAATAATGTATTCTATGAAAGACCTTTTTGCAAAAGATGAGACAATGCATTTCATGAACCTTTCAAAAGGTAGATTGTCCTATGGAATAGATGGCATATTTGGGTCTAAAAGCTATTGGCTATTTGAAGGCTTTAAAAAGATAAAATATGAACTCCCAGAGAATAAAAGTGGGTCAAATATAGGGTGGGATAGAGAAATCGAAAGTAAGAATAAAGAGACAATTCGGTATTTAAAAGAGCTCAACCCCTTATCATATATTTCTGTGAGTATTGTTTTTAAAGAAGACCTTACTATGGAAGAGTTTTATTACATGAGTAATGAGGAATATCCTTCAATTAATTTTAAATGGGTGGGTATCAGGACTATTAAGCCTAGCAGCCAAATACAAGAACCCGACATTACACCAGAGGCAATAGATTTGATAGGATTTAATCCCAATACCAATGACGAAGGGTCCCACACTCAAAGGCCAAATTTAAAGAAATACCCCTTATTTTATTTGTCGGATTGGAGGACAGATGCGGCCCTGTCTGACCTACGGGATAAAGACTATCCAGAGGTCATGGCAGAAGCCTATGAAATACACTTTACCTCACGCCTCCAATATCTAAGGGATCGTGAGAAATTTGTAAAATTATTCGATTACAAAACAGAATTTTATGACGATGCACTAACATATATTAGCGAGAATGGCGTCAAGACCTACGGGGCTCTAGCATATGGAACAGCTGAGGAATTTTTAAAGTATATATATGAAATTCAATATGATACAATTTTCATTAATCAAGTTTTACCAACTAAGCCGAATATTTATAGCAATTAAGTTTCCAGAAAATATTTACCTTGCAACAGATCTATTGGCCTTGTTTTAGATTTCATCAATAGATATATTGACATCTGCAAATTTAGTCCCATCAAGGGGTTGATTTTTAGTCAATAATTTTTCTATATCTTTTCTTTTTTCGAAATTGTTGGCAAAAAGGATAGCAAGAGGATAATTATTGTTGTCAACATAAGCAACTGCAAATTCTTTTTTATTTAAAGAACCCCTGATGATAGTTTTATCCCAAGTTCTTGCATTCCCTAGATATTCGAAGGTTTCATCGTATTGATCTGTCCAGAAATAGGGATTTACATTATATTTATTGCTCTTTTCATTTATGATATTTTTAGCAATTGATATTCCTTGCCCCCATGCAGTTTCCCAGTGTTCTATGTGGATTAAACGATTTTTATAGGGCCATTTAACAATATCTCCACCTGCATAAACATTTGGTAATGAACTCTCTCCATACTCATTAACAATAATACCATGATCTATATCTAGAGAATCAACCTTAAAAGATAAGTTAGGTTCAACTCCCACTGCTATTATAACCATATCAGTTTTAATATTTTTACCGCTTTTGGTGAGAATAGAGCCTATATTGCCTTCGCTATCCTTAATAAATTCTTTTGTTTCTTCATTAAAAATAAAATTCACATTATGTGATTGGTGCATTTTTGTGAAATATTCAGATACTTCTTCGCCAAGGACTTTTTCAAGGGGTTTCCCAGAGCGTACCAATACTGAAACTTTTTTATCCAATTGGGCAAAGGTTGATGCCAACTCTAGGCCAATAAAACCTGTTCCAATTATGGCAACATTTTCAATATCCCCTACCCATTGCTTAATTTTCTTTGCATCCTTAAACTCACGAAGATAAAAAATCCCACCAGCATCATCACCAGGTAATTTCACCTTACGAGCTTTAGAACCTGTTGCAATGATTAGGTGGTCATAGGGGATTATTTCCTCAAGATGGGTTGTTACAGTTTGTTCTTCCCAATTAATGAAATCTACTCTTGTATTTAACCTCATATCAATATTATGCTTTTTATAGTATTCCCTATCTTTTAAAAAAGGAGGGTCCATATCGTCCATATCCATCATCCACTCTTTTGAGAGGGGATATGTATTATAAGGATAGACATCCTTCTTATCGACAATAGTTATATCTCCATCAAACTTATTTTTGACTAACTCACCCATTGCATAAATTCCTGTAATAGAAGCACCTATTATAACTACCTTATCCTTCACCTTATTTCACTCCCTGTAAAATTTAAATATACATCATAATGATTATACCCATTTTTGTATTCTTTCCCCAATTCTAGATATCCCTCCTGTCATTTAATACCTGATTATGTCCACAATATCACTGAATCCTCCATATTTCTCAACTGTATTTAACCTAAATTGCCTCTCGTACCACTGCAATATTGCTAAAAACCTGTCCTATCCAGTGTAACCTATTTATAAGATGATAGGTTCCATTTTACAATCACATATAATTACCTAAGGTGTTAAAAGTTTATTTATATAGAATTCATATATGATATAATTGAGATATAAGAAGTGTAGCTAAGTATCTAAGGACGGGAATAGAGGAGGGGTTATATCATGGGAAGCATTTTATCTTCAATGGGTAGTCTTAGATTTACAAGGTCTTCCCTTACAAGGGTTTTCAATACCCCTTGATATCAAGTGAAAGGATCTATGATAAATGAAGAATATTGTAAATCATAAATGGCTTAAAGATAATTTAGATAAGAATAGTTTAGTGATTTTGGATGTAAGGGAGGAAATAGAAGAAGCAAGTGGACAAAGTTTATATAATAAAGGGCATATCAAGGGGGCACAATATGTATCTTTTAATGATGTAATGGTAAAAGAGGCAAGCAAACACGGAGGTAGAAGCCCCTTGCCAGATTTGGAAACATTTACCCAAGATATGAGAGCTTTTGGAATTGATGATAATTCTATAGTTGTAATTTATGATGATGGCAATATAACAAGGGCAGGCAGATTGTGGTGGATGCTTAAATTAATAGGTAAGGACAAGGTGTTTGTCTTGGATGGTGGATACGATAAATGGATTGATATCAATGGGGAAATAACAAGGGAAATACCAGCAGTAGAAAAATCAGCTTCACTGTCATTAAATACAAATAAGGAAATTATTGTAGATATGGAATATGTGAAAGATGCAATTGGCTCAAATACAGCTGCCATAGTAGACGCAAGGGCGTATGAAAGATATACAGGAGAAGTAGAGCCCATAGATAGACTGCCAGGTCATATACCCAGTGCACTGAATTTCCCATGGGCAAATCTAATAAAAGATGGAGAACTACTTTCCCTAAATGAGGCTAGGGAATACTTTAAAGAGTTGGAAGATTATGAGGAAATAATAGTATACTGCGGCTCTGGGATAACTGCTTCTGTCAGCATATTATTATTGGATGAAATGGGGCTCAATCCCAAGCATTATGCCGGTGGATATAGCGACTGGATAAGTTATAAAGGCAATGAGTCAGTAAGTGAATAATGGAGATTTTAGTAGAAAGGTTTAACCGCATAGTCACAATTGACTATGACATTATTATACTAGGAGATGAGTCTATGAAAATTACAACCTACAAGGAGGATTTTACAATTAGATTTGCTGATGAAAGCGATTTGGGCCTAATACTGGATTTTATCAAGGAATTAGCCGATTATGAAAAGCTTCTACATGAAGTGGTCGCTACAGAGGAAATCTTAAGGGAATCCCTGTTTGTTAGAAAGGCCGCTGAAGTAATAATAGGGGAGTACAAGGGGGAAGCAGTAGGATTTGCACTATTCTTCCACAACTTTTCTACATTTTTGGGAAGGCCTGGGATTTATTTGGAGGATCTGTACGTAAGGCCTGAGATGAGAGGCAAGGGATATGGAAAGCTTCTGCTGGCTTTTTTAGCAAGACTGGCAAAGGAAAGAAATTGCGGCAGGTTTGAATGGTGGTGCATCGACTGGAACCAACCATCAATTGACTTTTACAAGTCAATAGGAGCTGTAGCTATGGACGAATGGACAGTTTACAGGGTAACAGGTAAGGCACTAGACGATTTGGCTGATGAATTCAAATAGGTAGGCAAGTAGTAGTATCATTGGCCCTTTATTACTCTTTCCAGTAGATTTTTAGGCAGGGCATTGGTCAGCATCAGGATAAATATATAGGATAATAGTGCCACACAAAGGCTAAATACAAAGCTAGCTGGATTTACATATTTTAGTTTTTCCAGGTCAAATACGGTAAACCTTAGGTAGCCTATCGCAAAGAGGGAGGCTAAGATGGGCTTACCCACCATATCAATATAGTTGAAGCTTATGGGAAGAGCAGTTCTTAAAATCAGCATGTCAAATAAGAGGGTTAGGATACTGGATACAAAGAAAGCTATAAAAAATCCATAGATTTCAAATCTGGGATTTCCAACTAGTATGTATATTAGGTAGACCCTCAGGAGCATGGCAAACATCCTAGCAACTGTCGCCTGAAACTGCCTATTTAGGCCAAAGAGTATGCCGGAAAGGGTATGCTGCAGGGCTAGGAGGGCAGTAGCAGGGCCCATTATACCTATAAAACCAGCCACCAACAAGTCATCGTACAAGAATATGGCAAGGGGCTCAGATAGCACCACATAAAAAATGCTTAGGGGTATAGAGACCAGGAGGGTGACTTTAACAGCAAGCTGTATATCTGCCCTCATACTGCTGCTTTTTTTCAGGGCTATTTGTTCAGATAGACTAGGTACAATATTTACCACCAGACCTGAAGTCACAACAAAAGGCAAGTGAATCAAGGGCATTGCCATACCTGTAATCCTGCCAAAGCTTGCAACTGCAAGGCTCTTGGTATATCCAGCTGACATGAGCCTAGATGGAATTAATATGGCATTGAGAAAGTTAAGACCTACATTAAAAAAACCCAATATAGTCAGGGGCAGGGCAAGCAAGAGGACCTTTGATAGTGCTTCCAAGCTAGTCCATTTTTCCCTGCAGGTCAGGGGACTGGCATAATATAATCTTTTTTTTGACAAAAGTGACCATGCCAGGTCAATGAGTTCGCCAATGCTTATTCCCATTATGGCAATGATTGTGCCGTAAAGGGGTTTAAGAGGAGAGAAATAAGATAGAAGGCCAAGAACAATTACAAACCTAGCAAGGTGTTCAAGGGTCTGAGAGATGCTGGGTGTAACCATATTTTGCCTTCCATAAAAATAGGCTCTCAATATATTGCTGGTGGAAATGATAATTATAGCAGGGGCCAAGAAATAAACCTCCATTAATAAGTCCCCATTCCTAAATACTCTGCTGGCTATGAATTTGGACGACAAGAGAAGGCCTATAGACAGGAATATCCCAAGGAATAGATTGAAAAACAAGCTAGACTTGTATATCTTCTCCATATTGTATTGATTGCCATTGGAATATTCCTGTGCAACTAGCTTGGTAACAGAGCTAGGTATACCTGAAATGGTAAATACTAAAAAGATCATAAGGGTAGACATGGCAATTTGAAACCAGCCCATAGCTTCTGCCCCAAGGGACTTGGACAGGAGAACCTCATAGGTAAATCCAATTGCCCTAGTGAAGGTATTCATTAGAATCATTATTATGGAACCGTGGATAAACTTATTTCTAGACAATATATCACCTCGTAAACATCCTATATAATAATCTATATGAATTAAAGGCGATATAATTCTAAAATAGGCCTTCATATAATTTCATTCTCTCCCAGACCTATGCACCTATGTTACAGGGGAGACATTTCTTGGACAGTAGGCCACCCATGTTTTCACCCTCTCTTAACAGCTAGTCTCCTAATGTTTATATCCAATGAGCTAGGAAATTTAGGAAAGTTGATTTTAAAATAGAAAATAGACCGACCTTTATGGTACAATACAGGTAATCCAAATTCTCAAGTGGAGACATTTGGTAGGAAACAGAAAAATTGATAGGCTACAGTATCTAGCTATCAATTTTATGCAATATGGAGAAGGGAGGATTTATATTGAAGTTTATATCATGGAATATCGATTCATTAAATGCAGCATTGACATCTGATTCTGCAAGGGCAATCCTATCTAGGGAGGTTTTAGACAGGATTAGAGACCATAATCCAGATGTCATCGCACTACAAGAGACCAAGCTGTCAAGCAATGGCCCTAGCAAGAAACAAGCAGAAATCCTAAAAGATTGGTTTCCGGACTATAAGGTCGTTTGGAATAGCTCGGTAGAGCCAGCACGCAAGGGTTATGCTGGGACCATGTTTCTATATAAAGATCATTTGGAGGCCCTAGTCACCTATCCAAAAATCGGTGCACCTACTACCATGGATTTAGAGGGGAGAATAATTACACTGGAATTTGAGGACTACTACCTAACACAGGTATATACGCCAAATGCCGGAGATGGGTTGAGGCGTCTAGAGGAACGCCAGATTTGGGATATAAAATATGCAGAGTATTTAGAGGGACTGGACAGAGATAAGCCCGTAATAGCAACAGGAGACTTTAATGTAGCCCATAGGGAGATCGATTTAGCCCACCCCGACAGCAATCGTGGTTCAGCTGGCTTTACAGATGAGGAGAGAGAGGGATTTACAAATCTTTTGGCCAAGGGATTTACAGATAGCTTCAGGAAGATCCACGGAGACGTGGAGGGAGTATATAGTTGGTGGGCCCAGAGAGCCAAGACCAGCAAGATAAACAATTCTGGCTGGAGGATTGACTACTGGTTGGTTAGCAACTCCATAGCAGACAAGGTGATAAAATCTGAAATGATCGACTCGGGGCCAAGACAGGATCATGCTCCCCTATTGTTAGAAATAAACATATAGAATATAGGGTTTATCAGATTTAATAGGAAATACTAGCAGTTCCTACCCATGTGGAAAGGAATTTACCATAGCTCAATTTTCATTTAAGTTTACAAAACGAAATTAAATACATGGAGGCTGAATATGATAAAGATATTAAGTAGAAAAAGGATTAAATTAGGATTAATATTAGGAGCTATTATACTTATTACCTTGGCAGTGTCGGGCTGCACCAAAAGCGAAGAAGAAATAGTGGCAAAGGTAAATGATAAGGTGATTACCAAGGATGACTTGTACAATGTACTTGTGGCACAAGGGGGACAAGAGACCCTAGAATCCTTGATTAATGAGATAATCATAAATGAGGAAATTGAAAAGGCAAAGATTCAGATTGAAGATGAGCAAATAGAGGAAGAGATAGACAAGATGATTGAAAGTTCCGGCGGAGAAGATGCATTTTATGAGGCCATGTATTACTATGGATATAGCATAGAAGACTTAAAGAAAAGCATAGATATGAACCTTAAGATAAAGGAACTGCTGATGCCGACAATTGACATAAGCGATGATGAGATTGAGGAATATTTTGAATACTATAAGGATGACCTTTCCCAGAAAGAGGAAGTAAGGGCTAGCCATATTCTGGTAGATGAAGAAGAGGAAGCTAATGCCATCTACGACAAACTTTCCAATGGGGAAAGTTTTGAGGATTTGGCAGCGGAACATTCAAAAGACGGCAGTGCCCACTATGGTGGAGACCTGGGTTACTTTGGCAGAGGCCAGATGGTCAAGGAGTTTGAAGAAGCCTCCTTTAGCTTGGATATTGGGGAGATTAGCACACCTGTTAAATCTGAATTCGGATATCATATAATTATGGTAACGGGAAAAAACGAGGCCAAGGAAGCAGATATGAATGAAAACAAGGAAAAGATTAAAGAGCTAATACTGGAAGAAAAGATTCCCT
This sequence comes from Tissierellaceae bacterium, assembly GCA_041655755.1. Lineage (GTDB taxonomy): Bacteria > Bacillota > Clostridia > Tissierellales > Tissierellaceae > JAAYFT01. Next base: position 54,665 of record JBBAEY010000001.1, on the reverse strand, counting down.
ATGCCTATGAAACTTGGTTTGCAGAAATTGTTGAGGATTATAAAATAGACAATAGACTGTTGAATCCCTAGTAGAAAAAAAGAATAGTCACAGATTTAAAATACCTTGTATTGATTGGAAGAGCAAGAATTTAATCAAGCCAAGGTATTTTTGTGGCCATTTCAAAAATTCTATATGGACAATAGGGAAAAGATCCTAAAAATACTATTGACAACACATAGATAACCGTCTATATTATATATAGACGGTTATCTATATAGGGAGGGAAAAAAATGTTAAATTATGATGAAAAGGCAAGGGTGTTTAAGGCTCTGTCCGATGGAAACAGGCTAAAAATAATCGATATCCTATCCTGTGGTGAGAGATGCGCCTTTGATATTTTAGAGCACTTTGAGTTTACTCAACCTACGCTTTCACACCACATGAAGGTTTTGGCTGACTTGGGTATGGTCAAGATCAGAAAAGAGGGTATTTGCAATTACTATTCCTTAAACATGGAAAAGTTTCATGAGATGCTGGGCTTCCTAACCCACACATTTAATGAAAAAGAAGACTGTATCTGTAGAATCATAGATAGGGGTAAAGATACAAAGACTAAGCTATAGATTATACTCAATACTGAACAAAGGACAGGTGACTTAGTTATGAAGGACAGGGAATTAAAATCAGGAATTAGTTTTTTTGAAAGATATCTTACCATATGGGTAGGGATATGTATGATAATAGGCGTAGTTATTGGTGTCTATATACCCGGTATACCAAAATTTTTAGGGAATTTCGAATATGCAAATGTATCGGTACCAGTGGCAGTTTTGATATGGTTAATGATTTACCCCATGATGTTAAAGGTCGACTTTAACAGTATAAGGAAAGTAGGCGAGAGGCCAAGGGGGCTTATAATTACATGGGTTACTAATTGGCTTATAAAGCCGTTTACAATGTATGGAATTGCCCTGTTTTTCTTCAATATAGTATTTAAGGATCTAATATCTGCACAATTAGCCAAGGAATACCTTGCAGGGGCAGTGCTTCTTGGGGCAGCACCATGTACGGCTATGGTATTTGTATGGAGTCATTTAACCAAGGGAGACCCTGCATATACCCTTGTTCAGGTAGCTACCAATGACCTGATAATATTGATTGCCTTTGTTCCCATAGTAGCACTTTTACTGGGGATGAGTAATATATCTATACCTTGGGAAACCCTGTTTTTATCTGTAATATTGTTTGTAGTTATACCCTTGGCTGCTGGATGGATTTCCAGATCACTTATAACAAAGAATAAGGGACGGGAATACTTTGAGAAAGAGTTTATCCCAAAATTCAGCAATATTACCATTATAGGGCTTTTACTGACCCTAATAATTATATTTTCATTCCAAGGTCAAATAATTGTAGACAATCCCATAAATATAATATTAATAGGAGTACCGCTGATAATTCAGACATTTTTCATATTCCTTCTCGCCTATTTTTGGGCAAGGGCCTGGAAACTACCACACAATATAGCCGCACCTGCTGGCATGATAGGGGCATCGAACTTCTTTGAATTAGCAGTGGCTGTTGCCATATCATTATTTGGACTCGATTCAGGTGCAACACTTGCAACTGTAGTAGGGGTACTGGTTGAGGTACCTGTAATGCTGACCCTTGTCAGAATTGCCAACAATACTAAAGCGTGGTTTAAATAGTATGGAAGGCGGGGCCATAGCAGAGCCTAAGCCTTCTACTAAATAAAATAAGTTTGAAATGGAGGATATATATATGTTATCTAAGACAAAATTGTACTTGCTTACAGGTTTTCTGGGGGCAGGAAAAACTACTTTTCTAACAAATGTGTTAAAGGATTTGGAAGATAAGAAGATTTCAGTAATAATGAATGAATTTGGCAAGGTGGGAATAGACGGCAGCATAATTAAGAAGGAAGGGATGGAATTAGTAGAGTTGAACAAGGGGTCAATATTTTGTTCCTGTCTAAAACTCTCCTTTGTATCTGCACTGGTGGAAATGGCAGATAGGAATATGGAATATGTCTTTGTTGAGAGTTCAGGACTGGCAGACCCCTCCAATATAGATGAGTTTCTTGAGGCTGTAGAGGTTGTAAAAGGAGACGTGTACGACTATAGTGGGGCAATTTGTATAGTAGATGGCCTCAATTTCCTAGAGCAGATAGGGGACGTGGAAACCATAGAGAGACAATTAAGGTTTAGCCACCTAGTGATTATATCAAAGGTAGATTTAATCCATAGTGAAAAACTGAAGGAAATAAAGGAAAAAATAAGGGAGATAAATAATAGGGCAGACATTGTTGAATCAATCAATGGAGTCATTGATTATGATTTTCTGGATAGGGACCTGATGATTTATGACTGGGGAGCCTATGAGGATACCAGCAATAGCCCGGAAAATAGGCCTAAAACCCTAACCCTGACTTTCGAGGGAGAGCTGGCCAAGGAAAAACTTACAGATTTTCTGAATATCATAAAGGAGGACAGCTACAGGATAAAAGGTTTCTTTAGACTCCAGGATGGATGGAATCAAGTAGATGTCGTCAACAGGACTATAGACTATAGTCCAAGTGACAAGGGTGAAGATATATCTGAATTGGTAATTATATCTAAGATAGGGGCCCAGATAATAAGGCCAATATTTAGTGCCTGGGAAAGGATAGTAGGCAAAGAAATGAAATTGAGATAAGCTCTAAACAAGCATAGGAGGTAGCATAATGAATATATTTACCTGGTTAAATGCTCAGTTTTTAAAGATGAGATGGCTCTGGGATTTAGTGGAATTATTACTTGTAAAGGCATTTAGAATATCCATGGACACGAGAATAGGTGCTAGTATTCATTTCTTTATCTATGATGTAATAAAGATATTTATACTCCTGACAGTGATGATATTTTTTATATCATATATACAATCTTATTTTCCGCCGGAGAGGACAAGGAAGCTCTTGGGCGGGATAAGGGGGATAAAGGGCAATATACTAGGTGCCCTATTGGGAATCTTGACCCCCTTTTGCTCCTGCTCTAGCATACCCATCTTCATAGGGTTTGTATCTGCAGGCCTGCCCTTGGGGGCAACATTTTCCTTCCTAATAGCCTCGCCCATGGTTGATTTGGCAGCATTTTTATTATTAGTCTCAACATTTGGGGCGAGAATCGGAATAATATATGTAGCTACAGGTGTGATTATTGCAGTGATTGGCGGACTTATAATTGAAATGTTGGATATGAAGGAAGATGTGGAGCCCTATGTATGGGGTGTGGAATCCAGGGAGATGGAAGCTGAAGAAATGTCCAATAGGGATAGGATTGATTTCGCAAAAAGTCAGGTGAAGGAAATATTTAACAGGGTATGGATATATATTCTGATTGGAGTTGCCATAGGGGCGGGAATCCACAACTGGTTGCCTCAGTCTATTATTGAAAGGACACTGGGGAGCGGGAACCCATTTTCTGTTTTAATAGCCACCTTTATTGGCATACCAATATATGCGGATATATTTGGGACAATTCCCATAGCAGAGGCCCTGGTTGCAAAAAATGTAGCTATAGGTACGGTAATTTCCTTTATGATGGGTGTGACCACCATGTCCATACCATCCTTGGTCATGCTAAGCAAGGTAGTCAAGCCAAAACTATTGGGGACCTTTATACTGGTAGCTGCACTTGGCATAATAATTGTAGGATATGGGCTTAATTCTATTTCATCATTATTCATATAGGGGGTTAGTCAATGGTTATCAAGATATTGGGAACTGGATGTTCCAAGTGCGACAAACTTGAGAAGAATTTGGAAAAATTTTTGCATCAATCAAAGATAGATGCAAGGGTGGAAAAGGTAGAGAGTTTAGCAGAAATAGTCAGATATGGGGTCATGACGACTCCAGCCTTAGTTGTAGATGAAGAGCTAGTTTCAGTTGGCAAGGTCTTGTCTGTTAATGAGTTAAAGAAGATATTAAAAGTTTAGGATGGTCAATTCAATTTTGATAAAGAGACCTGACCTGTCCTTGTGGGCCTTAAATGGCCTAGTGTCATAGATTCACTAGATAAGGAAAAGATGTATTGAGAGATTCTCCCAATTGCTTGGCAATATAGGGAGAATTTTTTATTTCCCAATTATATTATATAAAAGTATCAAATATGTATTTTTTTCTATCTGATACAAATAATAAAGACTGTTAGCAAAGAGATAGGAGGAGTGATTTAGATTAAAGGGATAATTATGTCAGGCGGCATTGGAAAGAGATTGAGGCCCCTAACCTGTCATTTACCAAAACCCATGGTACCAGTATTGAACAGGCCGGTGATGGAACACGCCATAGACCTGCTAAAGAGACACGGTATCAGGGATATAGGTGTAACGCTTCATTATCTGCCCTCAATGATTTCTGAATACTTCGGGAATGGGGAAAGATTTGGCGTAGATATAAGATACTATACAGAGGATAGGCCCCTGGGGACAGGAGGCAGCGTAAAGAATGCAGAGGAAATGCTGGATGGTAGCTTTGTAGTCATAAGCGGAGATGGTTTTACAGACATGGATTTGTCAAGGGCCTTTGACTACCATAGGGAGAAGGGATCAAAGGCTACACTGCTATTAAAAAGAGAGCCTATTCCCCTGGAGTATGGCCTAGTAATAACAGATGAGGAGGGCAGGATAAGGAAGTTTTTAGAAAAACCTAGCTGGGGGGAGGTTTTTTCTGACACCATAAACACGGGCATATATATCTTGGAACCGGAGGTCTTGAACTACTATAAAAGGGGAGACAACTTTGATTTTAGCAAGGATTTGTTTCCAAGGCTTCTAAGGGACGACATTCCCATGTATGGATATGTGGCCGAGGGCTACTGGTGTGATATAGGCGATTTAAACACCTATATACAGGTTCAGGAGGATATATTCAAGGGCCAAGGCAATTATCAACCTATGTCCACAGCATCGGAGGGGATATGGATAGGAAAGAATAGTTTAATTGAAGAGGGCTGCAGGCTTATAGCCCCCCTATTTATTGGCGACAATTGCACCATAAGGAATGGAGCTGTCATAGGCGAGTACTCGGTCATAGGAGACAATTGTCTCATAGGTGGGGGGACGTCTATTAAGAGAAGTATCATTTGGAACAATAGCACCATATCTAGAAACTGTGAAATCAGAAGGTCCATAATATGTAACAATTCTAACCTAGACGAGAGGGTTCGCGTATTTGAGGGGGCCGTGGTAGGACCCTATTCTAGGATTTTACAGGATTCGACCATAAAGCCAGGGGTCAAGATATGGCCCTATAAAATAGTGGAGGAGGGGTCAGTTCTGAGAAAGGACCTGGTCTGGGAGGAAAAGCAGACCAGGAGGCTTTTCGGAAGCAGGAATATATCTGGAAAATTCAATGTAGATCTTGGACCGGAAATAGCCCTGGGGATTGGAAGCAGCTTCTCCACCGTCATGGCCAAGAAGGGCAGTTTTGTGGTAAGCTCTGACGGCCAAGGCACATCAAAGACCATCAAGGGCTCCCTTATTTCAGCTATGATGTCAACTGGTGCACAGGTAATAGACATCAAAGAGGCCACCCTGCCAATATGCAGATTTGGGGTCAGGCACTACGGGGCAGATGGTGGAATACACATTTATGGAGATCCCAGGGTGGAGGGTCAGGTCAATATAGAACTACTAGACGGGAATGGAGCCAACCTAGACAAGGATAGACAGAGGAAGGTCGAAAACTCTCTGGCTATTAAAGACTTTAAAAGGTGTAAATCCAATGAACTTAAAGAACCCATCGATATAAATAACTTTTCCCTCCTATACCTGAATGAGGGGATAGGGGGCATGAAAAACTTGGATAGGATTAGGGAAAGGGCGGCAAAGATTGTCATTAGCTCCCCGTCAAGGAGCATGGCAAATCTCGCGGAAAGCCTTTTTAGGCGAATAAATTGCAATGTAGAGTTATTGGACTACAGGGGCAATATGGAGATAGAGGAGTTTCAAAATATAATATTTGAGGGAGCTGCTGACTTGGGCTTTATCTACGGGTGTGACGGTGAAAGGCTTATTGTGGCAGATAGCAAGGATGTAATTAATGACGACAAGTATTTTCTACTTACCCTCTTAATTGGCTTTAGAAGCGGAAATTTAAAGAAGGCCATTGTACCCTACAATCTACCTAGAATAGCAGAGGAGATTGCAAGTAAATATGGAGGGGATATTATATATTCAAAGACAAATATATGGAGCCTCCTGGGGGAAATGAAAAAAAACAAGGCAGATTTTCAGTATGTTCTAAATTTTGACAATGTCCTAGCCTCGGGTATGATACTAGACTATATAGTAGGAGAGGGCATCAGCCTTAGGGAATTAGTCGATGAAATACCCCGCTACCATTATCTAAAAAAGGAAATACCATGTAGCTGGGACAATAGGGGGTCCATCATCAGAAAACTAGGGGAGGCTGGCGAGGAAAAGGTTGAAATGGAAGAGGGCATTAGAATTGTAGATGATAGGGGCTGGGCCCTTATTATTCCAGATGAAAAAGACCCCCACCTAAATATTTATGTAGAGTCCCTAGAGGAGGAGTATGCAGAGGAATTATTTGCATTCTACCATGACAAGATTAAGAAGATGACAATGCCTTAGACTAAGTAAGGGGAGGGGAAGGAATATGTGGCCAATAATAAGAGATGATAAAAGAAACTTAGACCTGTCCCTATACAGGACAAAGAAGAAGGCAAATGTAAGAAACTTTCTGATAAATAACTTGGAGGCTTCCTTTAAGGATATTAGGAGAATTTACAAGATTCTAAATAGGGAACTGGTCAGGGGCAAAAAGCTTCCAGTTGGAAGCCAGTGGATATTGGATAATTTCTACTATATAGAGCAGAAGTATATAGACTTAAAAAACAGCATAAGGAGGGATAAGAGACTTGTAGTACATGTTGTAGACGATGGGATTTTCAAGGGCTATCCCAGGGCCTATCTCCTGGCCCTTGACAATATCTCAAATATCAATGCCAATATCACTGAGGACAGCCTGATTGAATTTATAAATTTAATTCAAAAAGATGAAATACTTACACTGGAGGAAATATATCATCTCCCAAGTTTTATAAATTTGGGTCTGCTCCAGCATATACAAAATGTTCTCTTGGATATTCTCGACCTATATAGGAAATGGGAAAAGGTAGAGGCTTTAGATATATTATCAGAGTCCAATTTAGAGGATATCATAGGCAATATCCACCTTATGACCTCAACAGAAGTTGAAAGGCTGAGAAGGAGGATTAAGGAAGAGGCAAATTCCTCCAAGGATATATTGGAGAGGATTGACGAAAAGCTGGATTACCTGGGCAGCAGCGTCAGTGACCTGCTGGAAAGGGAGTATAGGAGGCTTTCCCAGTTTCAAATAGGTTTGAAATACGGCATCACTGGCCTAAGGACCATCTATGACCTAAATTGGGAGAGGATATTTGAGAATATATCTTTAGTAGAAAAAGCTATTGAAAAAGACCCTTTGGACGTCTACAGGCATATGGACCGGGCTTCAAAGAACCTATACAGGTTTAGGATACAGGAATTGGCAGATAAGTTTAAGGTGCAGGAGATATATGTTGCGAAAAAGTTAGTTGAACTTGCGGGGAAGGAATTTGACAGGGGAAATAGGGACAAGGGCTGCCATATAGGATACTACTTACTAGATGAAGGACTGGAAAAGCTATACCAAGAGTTTAATTACAGGGGAAGTATAGGAAGGGCGACAAAGATGGACCAGGGCCTGTACATACTTTCCCTTGTAGGCCTATCCCTTGTATTTTCCCTTTTATTTTCACATCTGGCCTATAGGGAGGGGAAACTAGAGGCCTTTATCCTGTCCCTAGTAGCTGTAACGTCAATTTCGGTAAACCTGATAAACGACATATTAATGAAGGTGCACGGGCCCACCACTATTCCAAAGATTGACTTTGAGGATATCCCAAAGGAGTATTCTACATTTGTCATAGTTCCCTGCCTACTGCCAAATCCAGAGAGGATAGACCAATTGGCAGAGACCCTTGAAACCCATTACCTATCCAACAGGGATGAAAACATTTACTTTGGGATACTGGGAGATTATAAGGACGGGCAGGAGGAGAAGGCCCAGGGCGACCAGGAGATAGTAGCCAGGGGACTGGCCGCTGTAGAGGAGCTGAACCGCAAATACGCCGGTGGGCTTCCAAGATTTTATTATTTTCACAGGAGGCGGACCCTTTCAAAGACCCAGGGGAGATGGATGGGCTGGGAAAGGAAAAGGGGTGCACTGATTGAGTTTAATAGCCTGCTACTGGACCAGGATACAACATTTGAAATTGTATCAAATGAAGTGTCTGAGCTAGACATAAAATACGTTATAACCTTAGACGCCGATACCAAACTTCCAATAAATGCGGCCAAGAAGCTCATAGGCAGTTTGGCACACCCCCTTAATCAGGCAGTCCTAGGAGACGAGGGGAGGACTGTAGAATCGGGCTATGGCATAATCCAGCCTAGGATTGTAGTCGACGGGGAGACCGGCAATAGGTCCTTCTTTAGCAGGGTATTTGCCGCTGAAGGAGGAATAGATTCCTATAGCGGGGCTATTTCTGATATATATCAGGATCTCTTTTGCCAGGCTATATTTACCGGCAAGGGAATATATGACCTGAGGACTTTTCAGCATATTCTAAAGGACACTATTCCTGAAAACAGCGTCCTAAGCCATGACCTCTTGGAAGGCAGTTACCTGAGGACGGGGCTTGCCACAGATATTTTTCTCATGGACGGTTTTCCCGACAAATACGACTCTTACATAATGAGGCAGCATAGATGGGTAAGGGGTGACTGGCAGCTTATCAAATGGCTATACGGATCAAGGGGCAGGGATATGAGTCTCCTATCAAAGTGGAAGATAGCAGACAATATGAGAAGATCGCTCCTGCCCCTTTCCCTGCTGATGCTAATGCTGAGCACAGCTATCTATCCTATTAGGATGTCTATATGGGCAGCCTTTGTTTTTCCAATGTTCTTTTACCCCCTTCTGGCCATGGCGGTGAAGAATATCCTTGTCCGAGATTCAGGCAGGCAAGGTATAAGGCTCCACGGCAATCAAATTAGGGGGTACAGACTTCCCCTATACAGGGGACTATTGTCCCTTATCTTCCTTCCCTATGAGGGAGTCAAGATGCTGGATGCCATTTCCAGGAGCCTATACAGGGTCTTTATATCCAAGAGAAATCTGCTGGAATGGACCACCTCTTTTGAGCTTGAAAATAGGTCTGGCCATAGGCTGTCAGCCTATTTTAAGAGGATGAGGGCAAATATCATAATAGGGCTCCTCTTTATTGGGTCCAGCTACCTTTTAAGGGGAGAGAATGCCGCTATCATCCTGCCCCTATCCTCCTTCTGGCTTTTAGGCCCCCTAGTGGCCTTTTATATTAGCAGGGAGGATAGGGAGGAAACTGTGGCAGTGAAAAAGGAGGATATAGAATTACTCCGCTCCATTGGTCAAAAGACATGGGATTTTTACAGGGAGATTACCGATGAAAAAAACAACTACCTGCCCCCTGACAATTTTCAGGAATACCCCTACAATGGTAGTGCCAACCGTACCTCTCCAACCAATATAGGATTTTATCTCCTGTCTATCCTATCTAGCTGTGATTTGGGATATATAGATGCAGACCAAATGATAGACCTGGTAGACCGGACCATTACAAGTCTGGAGAAGTTAGACAAATGGGAGGGCAATCTCTATAACTGGTATGATACAGAAAGCTTGCAAGCCCTAAGGCCTATTTTTGTATCTACAGTTGATAGTGGCAATCTCTTGGCCTACCTAATAGTCCTAAGGGAGGGCCTAGGTGAATATATGGGCAGCCCTGAATCAGATGAAAAGAACTTGCTTAGGAGGATTGATAGCCTAATAGACAACACAAAGCTCAAGCCCCTATACAATGCAGAGAAGCAATTGTTTCATATAGGCTACGATTTGGAGGGTGAAAAAAAACTGGCCATATACTATGACCTATTGGCATCAGAGGCGAGAACCAGCTCCTATATAGCCATATCCAGGGGGGAAATAGGGCCAGAACACTGGCATAGGCTGGATAAACCCCTGGTGAAAGAAGGGGGCTACATTTCCCTGGCTTCTTGGTCCGGAACCATGTTTGAATACCTGATGCCCGCCCTAAATATGAAGAACTTTAAAAATACCCTGCTTGACGAAAGCTATAGGAGCTCCGTTGACATACAAAGAAATTATGGGCACATCAAGGGCGTTCCCTGGGGTATATCCGAGTCGGCCTACTTTGCCTTTGACTCTGACTTCAACTATCAATACAAGGCCTTTGGCGTGGCAAAGCTGGGATTTAAAAGGGGTTTGAAAGATGAGTTGGTCATATCCCCCTATTCGACATTTTTGGCCTTAAGTGTCGATTATCCAAGGGCCATGAACAATATAAGGAGAATGATATCGGAGGGATTTGAGGGGAAATATGGCTTTTATGAGTCCATAGACTATACCAAGAAAAGACTTCCCAAACACCTTGAAATGGGTATAGTAAAATCCTACATGAGTCATCATCAGGGTATGATACTGACTGCCATAAATAACTTCCTAAACGACAATATAACCGTGAAAAGGTTTCATAAAAATCCATCTATGAAGTGCGGGGAGTATTTGCTGCAGGAAAAGGTCCCCCAAAAATTCCACCTGTCCAATGAATACGAAAACCCAAATGAATTCGCATTTTATAAGGACAATGACATCCTTTGGAACAATAGGCAGTATGGGATGGAAGCCCTAGAGGACATAAAATGCCATATCCTATCCTCTGCCAGCTATTCCACCATGATAAATAGTTTTGGGGAAGGCTTTTCAAAGAATAGGGACATATTTATCAATAGGTGGAGAAAGGATTTTTTAGCCAAGCCCTATGGACAATTTATTTATCTGAAGGATTTAAAAAACAACAGGATTTGGTCAACTAGTTTTGCCCCCACCTTTGTCCTGCCAGATAGCTATAGTGTATCCTTTTCGACGGATAAGGCAAGTTTTACTAGGAGAGATGGAAAGATTGAATCCCTTATGGAGATTTTTCTCCTGCCGGGGGACCTGGGTGAGATGAGGAAGATAAGACTGAAAAACCTAGGCTCAGAGGAGGCCCTATTGGAGGTCATAAGCTACTTTGAGTTAACGGGAACCAGCTACCAGGCCGATTTAGCCCATATGGCCTTTAGCAACCTATTTGTCAAAACAGAGCTCTTAGAAAATAGGGAGGGACTGGTTGCCCATAGGAGGAAGAGGGAGGGGGAGTCCGACTCTAGCATCATCTTCCACGGGCTCAAGGTATTCGGACAGGAAGACAATATAATGACCTATGAAACCAACAGAAGCAATTTCATAGGAAGGGGAAATAGCTTGAGAAAGCCCCAGGCATTGGAAAAGGGCAATTCCAATACAGTTGGAATAGTGCTGGACCCCATAATGAGCATTGGGAAAAAGCTAAGCATAGGACCGGGGGAAAGTGTAGAAATATACTATATTACGGGCATATCGACCAGCAAGGAAGAGGTAGTAGACATATTAAATAAATACGATAGCAGGGAAAACATAAATATGGCCATGGACCTAATCAGCAGCAAGAGCCAGACAGAAATAGGCTATTTAAATTTGGATCACGCCAATATTGAGCTATATGAAGAGCTACTGCCCTATATTTTCTATCTCAAGGGCAATAAGAATAAGTACAAAGGCATTCTGGCCAGAAAGGGTAGGGGTAAGGAAGGCCTGTGGGCACATGGAATATCCGGTGACAATCCAATAGTCCTAGTTAGGATAGGGAGCCTAGAAAACCTAGATAACCTCATAAAAGTTCTCCACGCCCATGAATACTGGACATATAAGGGACTGACTGTTGACCTAATAGTAGTGTATGAAGAGGAGGATAAGTATTACAGGCCCCTAAATCAAAAGATACTGGAGCTAATCTATGAAATAAGGGGGAACTTGTTAAATGTTCAAGGGGGCATCTACCCTAGAAATATTGGAAGCCTAGACCAAGACGATATTAGCCTTTTCTATAAGCGGGCAGCTTTGATTATCAACGCCCAGGAGGGATTTACATTTGACGATAGCAAGATATATGGTCAGGTAAAGGGCGGGCCTAGGATTAAAACCCCGGCGGAGCCCATAAGGTCAAGGGAGTTGGAATTAGATTTTTTCAACGGTTATGGCGGATTCTCAAAGAATGGGGAGGAATACGTAATCAGGCTTCAGAAGGGGCTCAATACCCCAATGCCATGGGTAAATGTCGTAGCCAACGAGGAATTTGGCTTCATAATAAGTGAAAGGGGAACGGGCTTTACCTGGTCTGTAAACAGCAGGGAGAATAAGCTGACCCCCTGGTACAATGACCTGATAAATGATTTGCCGAGTGAAATCGTTTATATAAGGGATAGGGACAGCAATGAGCTGTTTTCTATCACCCCAGAACCCATCAGGGGAGAGGAAGATTATATAATCTCCTATGGCAAGGGCTATGTCAACTTTGAACACAATAGCCATGACCTGGAGCAGGAGCTCACAATCTTTGTCCCAAGGGAGGAAAAGGTCAAGATCAACCTTATAAAACTTAAAAATACTGCAGACAGGGAGAGGAAACTGAAGATCTACTACTATATCAGGCCAGTAATAGGGGTGACGGACGAGGAGACCCAGTTGTTTCTGGAAAGCTCCATGGACCAGGGGGAAATATTTACAGTGGAAAACACCTCTAATTCAGAATTCGAGGGAAGCAGCATATTTATATCCTCCTCCAAAAAAATAAACTCATATACTGGGGATAGGTTGGAATTTTTAGGCTATATACCCGACTATGAAAATCCAAGGGGAGCAAGGTTAGAGAAATTATCAAACAGGGTTGGGGCAGGATACAACCCCTGCGGTGTATTAGAGCTTGAGCTTTGCATTCCCCCTGGGGGACAGGAAGATATAGTATTCTTGCTGGCGGAAGAAAGGGACGGTGAAAAGGGAAGGGAGACCGTCAACAAGTACAGGGACCTGGATAGTGTTACCACTGCTCTCCGGGAGGTCAAGGACTTTTGGGATAGGACTGTAAAGACCATAGAAGTATCTACTAAGGATAAGGCCCTAAACTATCTGATGAATTCCTGGCTCATATACCAGACCATCAGCAGCAGATTATGGGCAAGGGCTGGGTACTATCAGGTAGGTGGAGCCTTTGGTGCAAGGGATCAGATACAGGACGTTTCAAATATTCTCTACCATAGACCAGGGGAGGCTAGGAGGCAGATATTGGAGAATTGTGCCCACCAATATCTTGAAGGAGATATCCAGCACTGGTGGCATCCAGCCTATGACAATGAGGTCAATAAGGGAATTAGGAGCAGGTGCTCAGATGACATGCTTTGGCTTCCCTACTGCCTGGCTAAGTATATAGAGGCTACTGAAGACTATGGCATACTAGATGAAGAAGTAAACTATATAGAATCGGATAAGTTAAGGGAGGGAGAATATGAGAGATATGAGCTGCCAAGGAGATCTGCAGAAAAATCCACAGTATATGAACACTGTATAAGGGCCATTAGAAGGGGGATAAACCTTAGTGAGAGAAATATCCCCCTCATAGGCACAGGTGATTGGAATGACGGCATGGGCAAGGTTGGTTACAAGGGCAAGGGCGAAAGTATCTGGCTGGGGTGGTTTTTGGGAGCTGTGCTTCAGGCCTTTATACCGATTTGCAGAATAAGGAATGACCTGGAACAGGTCAAGGAGTTTGAAGATCTAATTCCCAAATTAAGGGAGGCAGTAGAGGAAGGCGGTTGGGACGGTGAATGGTATATGAGAGCCTTCTTCGATGACGGAAGCCCAATTGGCTCCAAGCACAGTGAGGAATGTATAATCGATTCCATTTCCCAGTCATGGTCAGTAATATCCGGCCTAGGCAGGGAAGACAGGATAAGGCCTGCCCTAAGTGCAGCAGAAAAGCACCTTGTAAATGAGGAAGATGGGATTATAGCCCTTCTATCCCCTCCCTTTGAAAATACAGAACTCAACCCTGGCTATATAAAGTCCTATGTAGCAGGAGTCAGGGAAAACGGAGGTCAGTATACCCATGCAGCCGCCTGGCTCATAAAGGCCTTTGCCCTCCTAGGAGAAGGGGATAAGGCATATAATTTATTTAAATTGATAAATCCAATAAACCACACGAGGACACAGATTGAATGTGCTAGGTACAAGGTAGAGCCATATGTATTGGCCGCCGACGTATATACAAATCCACAGCACCTGGGCAGGGGTGGCTGGACCTGGTATACAGGTTCATCAGGCTGGATATATAGTGTGGTCTTAGAAGACATACTAGGATTTAGAAAAGAAGGTAAGAGGATCTTTATAAATCCGTCAATACCCAAGGATTGGGACCAGTATAGCATCAAGTACAGGTACGGAAAGTCCACCTACCATATAGAGGTGAAAAACTCAAAAGACCCGGATGAGGCTGGCTACCAGGTACTGGTAAATGGCAGGCCCTTGGAGGGTGACTATATAGAATTGACCGATTGAGCCAAAATGAGCCACCGGGGACGGTTCTCCCTGGCACACTGAGCCACCGGGGACGGTTCTCGGTGGCTCACTATGGTGTCTAGGTGTGTGAATATGAGGTATAAAAAAGCACAAATAGCAAAAAGTAAGGTAAATTATATATTTGGAGGTAATCATGAATACTAAGAAATCTGACGAGTTTAAACTAATAAATCAAAAGCCAAAATCCTACTGGACAGCTTCTACAGATGATACAGATTATCCCAGACTAGATCAGGATACAGAGGTAGATGTAGCCATAGTAGGAGGGGGCATTGTCGGGATTGCAACTGCCTATCAATTACAAAGCAGTGGCATGAAAATCGCCATATTGGAGGGAGATAGGATTGCCCGGGGCACCACAGGTCATACGACGGGAAAGATTACATCTCAACACAATCTTATCTATGGTAAGCTAATAAGGGATTTTGGAAAGAACCAGGCCCAGCAGTATGCAGCAGCCAATGAACTGGCCATAAAGGAAATAAAAAGGATTGCAGATGAGAA
The DNA here is from genome assembly GCA_041655755.1 of Tissierellaceae bacterium. Classification (GTDB taxonomy): domain Bacteria; phylum Bacillota; class Clostridia; order Tissierellales; family Tissierellaceae; genus JAAYFT01. The sequence continues at coordinate 39,544 of JBBAEY010000001.1, read as the reverse complement.
CAAGATAGACTGCGATTACAGCAGCCAGTCGGCATATGTATATACCCAAGATGAGACCTACCTACAGCAAATCAAGGAGGAGGTTGAAGCGGCAAAATCCCTTGGAATCGAGGCAACCTATGTGGAGGAAATCCCCTTTTCCATGTCCATTAAGGGAGGAGTGCGATTTGACAACCAGGCACAATTCCACCCTAGAAAATTTTTGCTGCCAATAGCGGCAATAGTTCACAAGGCAGGTGTGGAAATTTACGAGCAAAGTAGGATAGTAAAATTGGATGAAAAAGAGGATGGGAGGTATCTGCTGACTACAGACAAGAACTACTCTGTCACAGCCAAGATAGTTATAATCGCATCCCACTATCCCTTTTATAACAAGCTAGGTGCATATTTTGCCCGTATCTCCCAATCCAGGACCTATGCCATAGCCATCAAGGCAAAGGAGAAGTTTCCAGATGGGGTATTTATCAATGCAGAGTACCCCAATAGGTCCCTTAGAAGCATCAGCACAGAGTCGGGGGAATACATTTTGCTAGTGGGAGACAGCCATGAAACAGGCCATGGACATGATACCAATATCCACTATCAGGCATTGGCAGATTTTGCAGATAGCCTGTTTACCGTAGAGGATATTCCCTATAGGTGGTCCACCCAAGACTGTATAGCCATAGACGGGATTCCCTACATAGGCCGCTTTTCACAGGAGACTCCCAATCTCTACCTAGCCACTGCCTTTGGAAAATGGGGTATAAGCAATGGCCTTGTCTCTTCTGTCCTTCTAAGGGATTTAATCGTCAATGGCTCCAGCCCCTGGGAAGAAGTATATAATCCATCTAGAAATAAGAATATATCCGCCATAGAGGAGACTAAGAAGCAAAGCCAAAGGGCCAATGAAAGCTTAGGGCGGGCAGAAGGAGAAAAACCGCTGACCCCTACAGATGTAAAAAAAGGAGAGGGAAAAATCATAGAGGTGGATGGTAAAAAGGTCGGGGCCTATAGAGATGAAGGGGGAGGGCTGCACTTTGTCAACCCCATATGTGCCCATATGGGCTGCCAGGTAAATTGGAACCCTGCAGAAAGGTCCTGGGACTGCCCATGTCACGGCTCTAGATATGACATAGATGGAAATGTCATCAACGGTCCAGCCGTGAACCCCCTCAGTTTTCAGAAGGATACAAATATAATTGATAGGCTGACAAAGGAAGACTTTTAGGAGGAAGAACTAGCCCATGTTTCCCTTGTAAATAATTCTACGAGTTCAGGGTCGAACTGTGATCCTGAACTATTTTTAATCTCATCTAGGGCCTCCTCTTTAGAAAGCAGTGGCCTATATGGCCTAGGGTGGGTCATTACATCGAAGGCCTCGATTATGGCAAACAACCTAGAAATATAGGGAATTTCCTCCCCCTTTAATCCTTGGGGATAGCCGCTTCCATCCCACCGCTCACGGAGGGCGAGAATACCTTTTCCAATATGGGAGAGCTTGGTAGAGCCGCTGACTATCTTAAATCCCAGCTCTGGCAATCTCTTTACACCCTGCCACTCTTCAGGGGAAAGGGGGCCTTCCTTCAGGAGGATTTTATCGTCAATGCCGACCTTGCCTATATCGTGTAGGTCTGCCAATAGCATCAAATTATCTACCATACCCTTGTCCAAACCTAGGGCAAAGCCCATATCCCTAGAAGCAGAAATTAATCTTTCGTGGTGTTCCTGGCTTTCGTATTTATTTTTGTAGAGGTTGTTTTTGATGGAGCTAATTATCATACCATAGCTGACCTCACTGCTGTCCATCTTGTTTGCATACATCCTATCCTCTGCCAGTTTAAATAAGGAGCTATAGTCATAGTGCTCACGGTCAGAAGTGGCGTATCCCAAGGCTACCAGGGGTTTGATGGGGTCTTCTTCAGCTGAAAGGCTGGATTCCCTAATATTGTCAAGGATCTCAATACATTCCTCCTTGGAAGTGGAGGGCATAAAAACTAGGATTTCGTCTCCTCCAATCCTACAGGCAACGTGATTGGGCCATATATTATCCTTAATTATCTTAGACACCCTAATTAATAATTGGTCTCCTATATGGTGACCAAAGGTATCATTTGTGATTTTCAGTCCATTTAAATCCGCTACAACAATGGAGAAGGGCAGGGGATTTTCCTCTTCGTATCGCTCTAGGAGCTCGGTCATATATACCCTGTTGTAGAGGCCTGTCAATTCGTCATGGTAGGTCTTAAACATCAGCTCTTTCTTGGACTCCTCAAGGGCCCTGGTCTTTTCCCTGACTGCCAATTGTAGACTGGAATTCCATATTGAAATAACGATAATAACCACAACTAGGGCCATTACAAAGCCCAATAAGGCCACCCAAAAATACTTATTTTGCAGGATGCCCTTCTGCTGCAGGGGCAGCCATTTTTGCTCAATAAGTTTTCTTTCATGGTCTGTAATTTGTGCCAGACCCTTGTTGAATATCTGATTTAAGATTGGCCAATCGTTTCTGCTGGCTATGGATAGATTAGACTCATAGGGAGTCTCCACATTGACCATAAGGTTTGATATGTTATCCCTTTCGATCTCCGCAGTTGCACTCATTATCTCAATTATCATGGCATCTGCCTCGCCAAAGGCAACCATTCTGATGCCTTCACTGGGTGATTTTACAGTCCTATACTCAAGCTTGGGAAATTTTTCGTTGAGAAATTCAATAATGTCATAACCCTCTATGGCCAGTATATCCATGCTGGTATTGGCTAATTTTTCAAAGGTAAGATTTTCTGAAAAGTTCTTTCGAGTAATTATGACATTGGGATTATCTATGTAGGGAATTGTAAAGTCCAGGTACTTGCTCCTTTCAGGGGTCTTGGTAGCTGCTGTAATTCCCGTCAACTCCCTATTTTGGACCTTGCTTATGAGTTCGTCAAAGTTATCAAATTCTACCATCTGAATGCTGATGCCCAGCTTTTGCTCCAGGAGCCTAAAATAATCGGCTGAAATACCTGCGTATTTGCCATTACTCAAAAATTCTACTGGTGGATAATCCGTAGTATATCCAATTTTTATCTGGTCCCTGTGGTCGTGGAGCCATGATTTTTCCTCTTCGGTCAGGAAAATTTCCGCCTCACTACTATCCTTAGCGTTAAATATAAGTAAGGCTGCAATGCTGCCGATAATAACTACCAATACCAATATCAATATATTGGATTTTTTTAATTTAGACATGAATAATCCCCTCCATGCTAATTTTCAGATAGACCCTATGATAATATTATCATTATACTATAAAGGCATATAAAAAACATTACATAATGGGAATTAATCAAAATTAAGAGTTTCCCAAGCCTATCTAGGGCTACAGGGAGACAAACTGTATTGAAAGGGGGCTAGCCTCAAGGGGGATATCGGAGCTTTTTAGGACCAGAATACCTCTTCCAATCTCATAATTGACCCTTGGCTGAAGCAGGCCATTTACAAAAAGGAGGTAGAAGCTGACTTCTGCTGGGTCGAGAATACCCTCATTTCCATACATGTTTATCTCATCTAAGTCCTCATATATCTTTCCGCCATGGGCATAGGCATTGTACTGGTAGGTCCTAGCTTTCAGGAGCCTATTGTCCCCATCTAGGACTCTTACAGACTCTAGGGTGATTGGCACCCCGTCTAGGGGTGTATCGATTGTCGTAATCTCCAGCAGGTTTTCTTTGACAAGGTAGTTGGTCTCAGGTTGGAGAACGCCGTTTATGAATAAACTAAAATAGGAAACATGGTCGCGATTGGGTATCCGACCATTTCCATAGATTGCTATCTGGTCCTCGTCGGTGAACTTTTTTTTGCCTCCATGGGAACTGGTGCTGAATTGGTGGTTTTCTGCCCTCAATATATTGCCATCATTGGCCCCAATATGGGCACATACCTCTGCTATCATAAGGGCCATATCCGTTGACCCTAGGTTTCCTACCTTCCATATGATTTGACCCCCCTGGACAGATGCCTGGCCCTGTGAGATATGGACAAGGTCTATATGGATTAGGCCCTCGACTTTCAGGGTATCGACCATGACTACATTGCTAATGGGTCCATGGCCCACATTGGAAACCCTAAATTCTATGGTCCAGGAGTAATCCCTTCCGGGAACTACTGTCAGGGGGCCGGATAAAATGGTTTTCTGGATACAAAAGTCACCAAATATAGGGGGACAAGATATTTTTCCAATTGGGAGCTGGGGTATATAGGGTCCAGTGCCTATCCTGTCAGGATAGAAGTTCGAATAGGTCATTTTTTCCAAGGATTCATGGGCATGGCTGGGCATATTATTGCAGCTAGCTAGTTTCTCCTGTAAGTTTAGATAGGGCACTGAGAGTTCCACCTTTCCTACAGCCTTTATAATAATAAAGACCCCCACTGTCAGAGCTGATTGGCCATTGGCCCTTGAGTCAATATTTAGGAGCCTTGAATTGCTTTCAAGGAGGATGTCAAATTCTTGCTCGTCTGAATTGTCAGGTATATAGACGACAATATCCTTATCTATGTTTGGCAGATAGGCCCTTACTGTGCCCTTGTCCTCGCTAGTGATTTTATAGGGTATCCTGATGGTGAGCCTTACCCTCTTGTGGTCTGGCCTTGACTCAATATCCTCAATATCTAGGCTGGACCTTACAATGAAGCCGTTGCCGAAGGTGATCTTAGACAGGTCACACCTGTCCATATGGACTATTAGATTCTTGAAACAAACCCTGTCCTTATATTGGGAAAACACCTTATGGACGACAAGGGTGCACCTTTTAATATCAGAGGTCCTTCCTATCCTAATGGGGGGGCTGGATACTAGACCAGATATGATGCATAGGGAGGCATCTGGGACGAGGGCCTTCCCTATTGCCCTGTTTAAATAGCCTAGTCCAGTTCGGAGAAAGGTCCCACAACTAGTAAATGTAGCCATGGCACTTTCGCCGGCTCTAAGCTGGTCAATCCTCCACATAATAGTATCACTGAATATGGAAGTAGAGCCAAGGGAAGTCCACAAACACCTGATATAGGTGACCTTATCCAGAAGGATATAGTCTGTAATGATTATATCTTTTAACAATCTATCTGTGTGGTTTGTGACCTTTAAGGAGAACTTCCAGGTCTTGGGGATTTGGGCAAAGGCAAGTAGATTTTTGCCATCTATGTTTTTTTCTATAGCAAGAATATCCGTCACTGGCCTGTGGCTGGGCAAGACATCTACTTGAAAATCGACTGACTTATTTGAAAACACCTTTCTGTCCCTAAGCTTTCCCATGGCTGTGGCAAGGCTTAAACTCCTAGCACCTGCCTTGTTGAAGCTAGCCTCAAGCTCAATTGTCAGGCTGCAAACTTCCCAGGGATTTAGCACATCAATTTTCCATAGGAGTTTTTTCTTCTCAAAACAGGTTAGACCTTTTGATATGCTGACAACTTCTGCCCTGGCTATGCTCTTGGGAAATAGGGTATTTGTTAGCAAGACATCGGATATATCCTGGCTGCTAAGATTCCATACATTTACCTCTATCTTCCATTTATTGTATTTGAGAAGGTTGACACTTGTGGGTCCAGACACTATTACATTTTTGACATAGAGTCCACCATCTACATTGATGGGACTACTGCAAACAAGGTCAGACATGGTATTTTCACCAAGGACTCTGGCCGTGGCAAAGGCATTGGCCAAATAATTTCTTCCTTGATTTCTGATACAGGCCTCTATTTCAAAGGTGGCAGTCAGGGATTCCCCAGGCATCATGCTATCGATTTTCCAAAGGATTAAAGGTCCATAGCTGTCGATGATACCGGCTTCAATTGATTTTATCTCAATATTCATTATTTCATGGAGTAAAATTCTATTGTGCAGGTATATCTCATTTAGCTCTGACTGGCCTATATTTTCAATTCTTATCCTACAGGTCCACTGTCCAATTTGCCCAGTGAAGATTTCAGTGGGACCAGACAGGATGGATATTTCCAGCTTGAAATGCTGAACAAAACTAGGTGCAATATTTATACCTTTATCCACAACAGGCCCACTGGCAATATGGCCTTCAGGTATTTGCCCCCTTACCCTAGCTGAATTTAGTTTAAGGGTTTTTTTATCCACAAAGGTAATGAAAGAAAGGATTATAGTTGAACCCTCCAGGGGGATATCCTCTGTTTTTAGGGTAAGCAATCCCCGCTGAATTTCATAGTTAGTTTTTGCCTGCAGGACTCCATTGATAAACAAACTATAATAAGAGACATCATTGGGGTCTAGAATACCCTGACTGCCATAGGTTGACAGCTCATCTTCATCCCTATATATTCTTTTTTTCCCATCAGATAGGGTATTGTACTGGTAGACATAGGCGGACACAAGGTCAGTGTAATTGCTTATATTCATTTCTTTCACTCCAAACTAGAAATTCTTTTCCAAGCCAAACGGGGCTTTCCATATATAAATTTGGGATGTGCAAAACTCGCACATCCCAAGATAGGGTCTTAAGTCTCTACTAGGGTATCTGAATCTGAATCAGGATCAAATCTCGTCACCACTAGGATAATTGGCGTGCCCGGGAGTATACTCTCAACGTCGTTAACAGTAACTTCAGAACCATCTCCTTCGACAGTGTACAAATCTGATTGTTGTAACACTCCGTTTACAAACAGGAGATAGTATCCATCTACAGCAGTGACAGTTTCTATCGCAGTGGAAGCACTTCCTTCGTCGTCAACAAAGGCTGCTGCTTCAATGGTAAGCACATCTTCTATTACATCTCCATCGTCAAATTCATAAAAATACCTGTATATTTCGGGATTAACTGTAGTCGTTGTACTGGTGTCTGCGTCGATTACAAGTTTAAATAGTTTTACTGCCATTTTAACTCTCCTTCCCTTAATAGTGGTTTGTTTGGGAAAAAACATGTCTATCCTAATATCATTTTATGTACAAGTACCTAATTGGTGACTAATAAATCCTAGTCTTAGCTAGTTAGATAAGGTCCTAATGAAGAGTCTTTATTGAAATTCAAGGGAAAGAATAGTACAATGAATATGAGTAATAATCCTAAAAACCCAGTTAAAATGATAAATTTAATGAAATTTTAATCTTTCTTAAATTGCATTTAAACTTTTCAATACTATAATGAGAGCATAGTAAATATTGGGGGGTAGGGAAAATGATAAGTCTACAAATGGTTGAAGAATTGAGGGCCTATGCGAATATAAGCTTTAGTGAAGCAAAAGAGGCCTTGGAAGAAACAAACGGCGATATCCTCGAGGCCATAATAAGGCTTGAGGAAAGGGGACAGGTAAAGAAACCTAAATATGATGGCTATTACAGTACAAGGGACAAATCTGAGGATGGGAAAGAAGACCAATCAGAGAATAGAAAGAGCTCTAAATCCAATGAAGAACATACCGGCTCTTTTCAGGAAACGCTAAAAAAACTTATGGCATTTGCAAAAAAGATGTTTGATAAGGGAAATAGAAACCTATTCCAGGTAACAAGGGCTGGTGACAGGGTGATGTCATTTCCAGTGACAATTTTACTCTTGCTCATAATCCTTACATTCTGGTTTACCATTCCACTAATGATTTTAGGGCTCTTCATGGGTTATAAATACGAATTTACCGGCCCTGATCTAGGAAAGGAATCCGTAAATAGGGCAATGGACGGTGCTTCCAATGTAGCTGAAAATATAAAGAATGAATTTAAAGGTGATGGGCTTGACCACTAAAATTTTAATAGTAGAAGACGAGGAAAAGATAGCCCGTTTCGTAGAACTAGAATTGAAATACGAGGGCTATGAAGTAGAAAAAGCATATGATGGAAGGGCTGGATTGGAGGTCTTTAAATCCAGCTCCTTTGATATTGTCCTGCTAGACATCATGTTGCCGGGCATCAATGGCATAGAGGTCCTTAGGAGGATAAGGCAAATGTCTGACATACCAGTTATACTGCTCACTGCCAGAGATGCCGTAGTTGACAAGGTAATGGGATTGGATGGCGGGGCAGACGATTATATTACAAAACCCTTTGCCATCGAAGAATTGCTGGCTAGGATTAGGGCCATACTTCGAAAAAGAGAAACAAGTGGAAATAAATCCGGTCACTTATTGGGCCTTGGTGAATTAAGCTTGGATTCCCAAAAAAGAGAAGTCTATATAGGTAAGAGTCTCATACATCTGACAAAGAAGGAATTTGATTTACTGGAACTCCTCCTAGAGAATAAAAATATAGTCCTGACCAGGGAGACAATATTGGAAAGGATTTGGGGATATGATTTTTCAGGTGGTACCAATGCAGTAGATGTATATATTAGCTATCTCCGTGCAAAGTTGGAGGAGCCTCATGGATTGAAGATATTCTATACTGTCCGGGGAGTGGGGTATGTAATCAAAGATGAGGGATAGGTTGGAAGAAAATTCAAGTAGTTTTTCAAAAAAAATACGTTCGTCGCTGGTTTTAAAGCTCAATCTAGGGATTTTTAAGAGCCTATTATCCGGCTTTTTGGCCATAAATACCCTTATATTCCTGATGGGTTTTTTCTTTATATTTTGGGAAACGGAAGTAGATATTCAGGCCATAGTAGGGGCACTGGAAATATCTGAAACAGGCGGACAGGACCTTGTACATGGAGACAAATACGAGATAATATATGCCAGGCCTTCAAAGGGGATTGTTTTGCCCCAGAGCCTGCAAAATATCCTGCCGTCCCAGCTAGGGACTGCCAGGAGGAATATCCTCATAGATAAGTCTATAGGCAAGGGCCAATGGAGTGAGAAATTAAGATCCATAAACTACTCTCTGGACTTTTCTTTGAAAGGCAGGGACTATCAGATAATATATTCAGTCGGCCCTGCAATCCTAAGATTTTTAAAGCTTTTGGCAATCCTATTGGCAGTAGAACTAGCAATCTTGCTTCAAAATATAATCAAGGGTCAAAAATCCATAAGAAGGACCCTCAAGCCCCTTGCAGAATTGGCTGAAAAGACTAGGACCTTAAACACTCTGGAGTCCTTTGACGATAAGAACCTAAGGGATCTGGCAGGGGAAATCAGCAGCATAGATGCCAGTAAATTGGATAAGAGAATATCAGTGGACAGTTCTCAGAATGAATTGAAAGATCTGGCCTATGCAATAAATGGCATGTTGAACAGGATAAATCAGTCCTATCAATCTCAAATTAGGTTTGTATCAGACGCATCCCATGAGCTAAGGACCCCCATATCTGTCATACAGGGCTATATAAACCTGCTGGACCGTTGGGGTAAGGAAGATGAAAAGGCACTGCAGGAATCCATAGATGCCATTAAGGATGAAGTTGAATCTATGAAAAACCTAGTAGAAAAACTCCTATTCTTGGCCAGGGGAGATAACGAAAGCATACAATTACATAAGGAAAGCTTTGATTCCTGTCAGATAGTAGGTGAAATAATCCGAGAGACAGAGATGATTCACAAGGAACACCTACTGAGGTCAGAATTAGATGCTCCAGCATATATAGAGGCAGACAGGCAGCTCTTCAAGCAAGCCATCAGGATACTGGTAGATAATAGTCTCAAATACTCTCCCCAGGGCAAGGAAATTATACTGAGGGTAAAGAAGGAAGAAGAGACCATCAGACTTATGGTAGAGGACAGGGGAATCGGTATAGATGGCGAAGACCTGCCCCAGATTTTCGATAGATTTTACCGGTCAGATGAATCTAGGGCTAGGAAAAGTGGGGGTTCAGGTCTTGGACTATCCATAGCCAAGTGGATTGTAGAAAAGCATGGAGCCTACTTTGAAATAATCAGCAGGTTAAATATAGGGACCCGCATAACCATAATATTCCCCATGGCAGAGGTCGACATAGCTGAGGGCCATACTATCTCTTAAGTATGGCCCTTTCCATATTCTCCAAGCTCTTTATGCTTTCAGGACTAAGTCTCTCATAGAGTCCCTTCCTGTAGTTTTTTGAATCTTCCGCCTTGGTTTTTCTGTTTTTAGGATCTCTCACTTCATTCCAATAAACCTTTTTATTTTTGTAATAGAGGTCAAAGTCTATTAGCCTCTGCCCGTCTAAACTATACTCTAGGGCTACCAGTATCTTTTTAACCTCTAGGGGCTCCAAAAATGTATAGAGTCTAACCTGATAAACTAGGACTGAGTAGAGCATGACGGCATAGTCCTTGGTCCAGCTCTCTCCTAGTATCATACCCATTTCAAGCTTAGATAGTATAAATATAAGCCTGTTATAATGGTCTTCGTATTTACCATAGGAGTCGTAAATGTTGATTCTTAGCTCATACCACTGGCTTTCCTCAAGGCTTTGGGTAATGAGCCTAAAGCCTTCTAGCCTCAGCCTATCCTTCACGAGTCTTGCAGGCTGCTCTATGAGTAGCTTTGGTTTCTTTAATTGGGATACTGTGTGCCTAAGCTCCCTATTGGTAAAGGAAATAATGGTGTCGTCTTTTTCTCCAACTCCAATAGCCTCCGCCCAATCTACTACTAGACCACTAAATATTTCCTGCAGCCTTGTAACCAATTTAGCCTCATCACCGGGTATGCGCATCAGTATTGAAGTAGGGCCAAAATCAATCCTGTGGATTAGCTTACAGGCCTGATTGTTTAGAATAGTAGACAGGATAATAGAAGAACCGTCATGAACCAGTACAATTTTCCTGGCGTCTTCAATATAGGTTTTTTCGGGAAGGCTGTCGGTTATAAAGCAGATGGTGCTATATTCTGAAGCATCAGCCATTCCTTTTTCAAAATCAGTCAACTGCCCTCCTAGATTTGACACCAGAAAGTCGGCAATCCCCTCTATATTATTGCTCCTAATGAACAAATAACGTGGGCCCATCCGAAATAGCAACATAGTATATCCCCCTTTACAATTTTATTCGCTTAAATTCCATGCCCCTTGCAGAATTCGTACCTATGGGATAGTTTATATGAAATACATTACCATTGGATAAGTCGATTATATTTATATTTACAAGCCCATTTAATCCGTTAATACCTTCTCTTTGATAGTGACTTGGATTTGGGCTGTGACCATAGAGGTTAAAATCGGCCTTATAGGGATATTCCTTGAAATAATGGCTGACAATCAGGTGGTAATTATCTAGCTTCAGGGAACCCTCATCTACGATTATACCCCTTTTCGTCACCCTCTTAACAGTTTTCAAGTGGTCGTGATTGCCCATGAGATAAAAAACCTTTGAAGCTTTGTCGCTTTCAAGGCCCTCTGTAAGCCTTTCAATTCCCTGACGGTAACAGTCCAGCCTGTTTCTTCTAATCTCCAGCTTTATGTTGTCAACCATGTCCCCTGTATGTATAATATATTTGGGTTTTAGAATTTTTATTAACCTAAAAATGTAACTGTAAGAAGTCACAGGGGTATCGCTGATATGAAGGATAATTGGGCCCTTAATTTGGTCTAGGACTTCCTTATTTACATAGGGATAGTTAAAAAATGATAGGATTTTTTCATGGCTATTTTCTATAAAGTTCATTAAATTTGCCCCCAAACCTGACATGAATTCTCTTTACTTTACTATAATACAAAAGCAGGATTACATCAACCAAAGAAAAAATAGGCAGGGTGACTGAAATCAGTAAATTTGGGTAAAAGTTAAGCATATCAATGTAGAGGAGGTAGTAAATATGGGATTAATTAAAGCGGGCCTAGGGGCTGCAGGTGGTACCCTAGCCGATCAATGGAAGGAGTTTTTCTACTGCGAATCCATGCCAAAGGAGGTCATGGTAGTCAAGGGGGAAAAACGTATTGGAAGGAGGTCCTCAAATACCAAGGGCAATGACAATATCATATCAAATGGGTCCGGCATTGCAGTAGCAGATGGACAATGTATGATAATAGTGGAGCAGGGGAAGGTGGTAGAAGTTTGCGCCGAGCCCGGAGAATATACATATGATAGTTCATCTGAGCCCAGTATATTTACGGGTCCCTTGGGTCAGGGTATAAAAAATACCTTCAAGACCATGGGCAAGAGATTTGCCTATGGGGGGGATACGGGAAAGGACCAGAGAGTATATTACTTCAACACTAAGGAACTGCTGGATAATAAATTCGGCACTCCAAACCCCATACCCTTCAGGGTAGTAGATGCTAATATTGGCCTGGATATAGATGTAGCAGTTAGATGCTCAGGGACCTATTCCTTTAAAATTGAGGATCCAATCCTCTTCTATACCAATGTCAGCGGAAATGTAGAATCCGAATATACAAGGAGTGAAATCGAGGGCCAATTAAAGACAGAATTCATTACAGCACTACAGCCTGCCTTTGCAGAAATTTCAAGATTGGGTGTAAGGCCCAGTGCCCTGCCAGGCTATGCTGAGGAACTATCAAATGCAATGAATGCAGTGCTGTCACAAAAATGGGGAGAAATAAGGGGCCTAAGGGTAGTGTCCATAGGTCTAAATCCTATTACCCTGCCAGAAGAAGACGCAGAGATGATTAAACAGGCCCAGAGAACTGCAATAATGAGGGATCCTACCATGGCTGCAGCAACCCTAGTCGGGGCACAGGCAGATGCCATGAAGGGTGCAGCTAAGAACGAGGGCGGAGCTATGATGGGCTTTATGGGCATGGGCATGGCCCAGCAGGCAGGTGGCATGAATGCTCAAAACCTATTTGCCATGGGTCAGAAGCAAGGGGCTCAGCAAAACCAAGGAAATCAAGAAAGCCAGCAAACGACCTGGACCTGTAGCTGTGGCACCGCAAATTCGGGGAAATTCTGTACTGAATGCGGCAGTCCAAGGCCAGCAAAATGCTCTAATTGTGGCTATGAACCAGAAGATCCAGGAAATCCGCCAAAATTCTGCCCTGAATGCGGAAATAAATTTTAGACTATCTACTTAAGGGGGCTAAAAACGATGTTACAGGAATATAAGTGCCCTGCTTGTGGCGGGGCTATAGGCTTCGACTCCAGCATTCAAAAGATGAAGTGTCCCTATTGTGATACAGAATTTGAAATGGAGACCCTCAAGGCCTTTGATGAGCAATTAAAAAAAGAAAGGCCAGAGGAGATGAACTGGGAATCAAAGGCAGGTGGACAGTGGGAAGAAGGGGAGACCGAGGGCCTGCTAGTCTATGGCTGTAAATCCTGCGGTGGAGAAATCCTTGCAGATGCCAATACTGCGGCAACATCCTGCCCATATTGCGACAACCCAGTTGTCATCATGGGGCAATTCAAGGGTAGCCTAAAGCCAGACTATGTAATACCCTTTAAACTGAATAAGGGATTGGCTAAGGCCTTTTTCAAAAGACATCTAATGGGGAAGAAATTGTTACCAAAGGTATTCAAGGATCAGAACCATATAGAAGAGGTAAAGGGCATATATGTCCCATTTTGGTTGTTTGATACTGATGCAGACGCCAATATAAGGTACAGGGCTACTAGGGTAACGACTTGGAGCGACAAGAACTATACTTACACAAAGACCAGCTTTTACTCCGTTATCAGGGAGGGAAGCATAGGTTTTGAAAAGATACCAGTAGACGGTTCTTCAAATATGGACGACGACCTGATGGAGTCCATCGAACCCTTTGATTTTAAGGATGCAGTTGATTTTCAAACAGCATATTTGGCGGGATACCTAGCAGATAAATACGACGTTACGGAAGAGGAAAGCGTAGAGAGGGCCAATCAAAGGGTAAGGCAAAGTACTGAGGATACCTTTCGATTTACAGTTTCCGGCTATTCAACAGTGACACCTGAAAACACCAGCATAAGGCTGAGAAATGGAAGGGCAAAATATGCCCTCTACCCTGTATGGATATTAAATACTAAGTGGAAAGGCAAGACTTATACATTTGCCATGAATGGGCAGACAGGGAAATTCGTAGGCAACCTGCCTCTGGACAAAGTTGCCTACCTGAAATATTTAACCCTTTATACGGCAATTAGCAGCATAATAATATATACAATCGCAAGAATAGTGCTATAGGAGGGAAAGCGATGAAAGCAAAACTACAACTATCCATGCTCTTACTTCTAATAATTACAATATTGTTGCCTGGCCTTGGATTTGCCAGGGAGATTCCAGAGGAAAGGCTCTTGCCTAGGCTAGTAGATGATGCAGGATTATTAACCAGGGATCAAGAGATGAGTCTAGTAGAAAAACTTGATGAAATAAGCGAAAGGCAAAAACTCGACATAGTGGTTGCTACAGTTGACTCTCTGGGGCAGAGTACGCCGACAGAATATGCAGACGACTTTTTCGACTATAATGGCTATGGATTTGGAGACAATGCCGATGGCATACTATTGCTCTTGAGCATGGAGGAAAGGGATTGGGCAGTCTCCACTACAGGCTATGGCATTACGGTCTTTACTGATGCAGGACAAGAATACTTAATGGGCAAGGTTCTTGAAGAATTAAGAGAGGGAAATTACTACAAGGGATTTGACCTATATGCAGATCTCTGTGATGATTTTATAAATCAGGCAAAGGATAAAAAGCCCTACGACAATGGTAATATGCCAAAGGAGCCTCTATCTCCCAAATGGATACCTATTTCAATCTTCCTAGGGGCAATAGTTTCATTTATCATTACGGGGTCCATGAAGAGAAAATTAAAATCTGTGTCTATGCAAAGGGCAGCTTCCAGTTATTTGAAGGACGACAGCCTAAAATTAGGAGCAAGCAGGGATTTATTTCTCTATACTGTGGTCAGCAAGAGGGAAAGGCCCAAGGAAAGCAGTTCTTCCACAGGCTCAAGTACCCATACCTCTTCTTCTGGGCGAAGCCATGGCGGTTCTTCGGGGAAATTTTAATCTATGATAAGACTGGAAAATCTATCAAAGAGTTTTATGATAAACGGCAGAGAGACCAAGATAATCGACCAGATATATTTGCATGTTGAAAAAGGGGACATATTTGGCTTGGTAGGGGAAACGGGCAGTGGAAAATCCACCATATTGAGATTGATGAATGGATTTATGAAGGCCGATGAGGGGGACATATACCTGATGGGCCAGAGGCTGGATGAGGGTACAAGATACAGGCTAGTAAAGGACAGCTCCATGATATTTCAAGATTTCAATTTACTGGGCAATCTAAATGTAATAGACAATGTCCTCTTGCCCAGTAGGTTGAGAAAGGGTGATAGGAAGGAAAATATTAAAAGGGCTAGGGAACTCCTATCTTTTGTAGGCCTTTCCAATTTTGAAAGGTCCTATATTAGAAACCTATCAGGGGGAGAAAAGCAAAGAGTAGCCATAGCTCGCACACTGATGACCAGGCCAAGGGTAATATTCTGTGATGAACCAACATCTGCCCTAGATGAAAAGATGAGCTATGAGATACTAAAGCTATTGAGGGAAATCAATGAGAAATTTGACAGCACAATAGTAGTGGTATCCCATGACATATCTGTAATCAAGGCCCTATGCAATAGGGTAGCAATTTTAGATAGGGGCAGGATCAAGGACATTATTTCCCTAGATGTGAAGGAACTAAAGCCCCTATCCTACAAGGAGGCTTTACTAGGTGATTAGCCAATATATGGACATATTTAGAACATTTAGGATAGATATATTTAGATCCCTATATGAGACAGTAGACATGATGTTTTTTGCCATGTTAGCCTCCCTTATCTTGGGGCTGCTCTTGGGATTTATTCTATTTGCCACAGGCTCGGAGGGCATATATAGAAACAGGGCCGTATACTTCCTAGTATCTAGCCTGATAAATATTACCAGATCAATCCCCTTTATATTATTCATCATAGTTATTATCCCTTTTAACAGGCTAATACTTGGGACAGGCTTTGGCGTCAATGCATCAAAAATTCCCCTGAGCTTCATAGGCATAGCGACATTTTCGCGTTTTACAGAGAAGGACTTATTAGACCTAGACAAGAACTTATATGAGACCTCCTATGCCCTAGGTTCCAATGCATTTCAGTATTTTATTTTCTTCCTGCTTAGGGAGGCCCGTTCGGGCTTGGTCCTGAGCTTTACCTCCACCACCATTAGTCTCTTATCCTATTCAACGGTAATGGGGATAATAGGCGGTGGAGGCTTGGGTTATTTGGCCATAAGCGAAGGATATTACAATTTTAATTACAAGCTGATGTGGATTATAATTGTATTTATGATTTTAATTGTCCAATTCATTCAGGCCATAGGCAATGCTATTGCCAAAAAAATAGACAAAAGATAAGGAGATATGTAAAAATGAAAAGAATTTTATTGTTATCAGTAGCACTAATACTTGTCCTGTCCCTGGCAGCATGCAGCAAGACAGAAAAAGAAAGCAGCGAAATAAATGTAGGAGTATCATTTTATCCAATGAAGGATATACTGCTCTTAATTCAAGACGACTTAAAAGAAGAGGGCTATGAATTAAATATTCACGAGTTTTCCGACTATCAAACTCCAAATAACCTGCTCCAGAATGAAGAACTTGACGCAAATATGATACAACACGATTATTTTCTTCAGGCCTTTAATGAGGCCAACGATGCAGATTTGGTAACTATTCAGCCCATCTACCATGCTACCTACGCCCTCTATTCCAAGGATTACAAGAGCCTTGAAGAGATAGAAAGTGGCAGTAGCATAACCCTTCCAGACGATGGAACTAATTTGAGTAGGGCCCTGTACTTGTTGGGGCAGGCTGGACTGCTTAGTTTTAAAGATGATAAGACAACGGGATTGGATCTAGGGGATATAGAGGAAAACCACAAAAACCTAGTCCTAGATGACCAAGTACCCCTGACTAGTCTGGCACAAAGATATACAGAAACAGGCATGGCAGTCATGTATCCAACCTATGCCAAGAGTCTGGAGCTAGTAGGAGATGAGGAGAGGCTATATGTAGAGGAGCAGGACAGTATAACTGAGGGCTATGCCATTTCACTAGTGGCTAGGCAGGACAATAGGGACAGCGACAAGATAGAGGCCCTAATCAGGCATATAAGCAGCGACAAGGTCAGGCAGTTCTTAATTGACGAATACAGTTGGGCAAGTAGCCCTGCATTTTAACCGATGGCGGTCATAGACCGCCATCTACTTTGGAGGTGAGAATATGTCAGATAAGGAATCTCCGTCCATGGACCGATGGATAGAAGAGGCAAAAAACGATCCCAATGCTGGGCAGGTGGGCATGTATTTATTCCACAATGGAGTAGTCAGGGAGACGCCAAGGGCCTATGTCAGGGAGGGAATAGATAGGGGAGCCCTGGTCAAAGGCATGGAATTTAGCTATGATGAGGAAAAAGTCCAGAAGGCTATAGAAGAGGCCTATAAATTGCAGGGTGTTTATTATGTGAAGGTATGGCTTAATCAGGGGATATTAAGTCTTGGAGACGATATCATGTATGTGCTCATAGGAGGAGATATTAGACCAAATGTCATAGATGCCCTTCAAGTCCTTGTGGAGAAAATCAAGACCCAGTGCGTGGTAGAAAAGGAGCTATAAAAATATTGTCGAATTTTCAAAAATAGTAGTTTAGTCCTAGTTACTAGGGGTATAAATAAATCAACATTTAATATAGGCTATGAGCATAAGTCTTGTAATTCTATTGGAATTATAAGACTTATCTACACACCACAGAATGTGTTAGGATGCTTTAATCAAGCTATTAAGATGTAAATATTTTTGCTATAAGGGAGAGTGATCCTATGGAAGTGCATACGGGGGCCCCACATGAAACAGGCAGTCAGACAAAAATGGTAGAAATATTCGTAAAGAGAGTTAATATTACATTTTTTCTAATTATGTTCTTCGGTGCAGTTGCGATTTTTTCACTTATTTATTTACCTCTTAGCAGGAGTTTGGAGAAAAGTATAACAGATAACTTTAGCCAGTCCTTTACAGTGAAATATGCCTCCCTCCAAGGTGACATGGAGAGGGCATTGGAGGGGGCAAAAAGTCTTAGAAGCAGAACAATGATCAAGAATGCCCTCGTGGAATACGAATCAGACCTCATAGGTCTTGGGGAGCTAAAAGAATATACCCAGTCAAAATATCAGGATGGAGCTAGTATATTAGAACATTTGCTCAGGGCGGACAGGGTCATAGGTAGGGAGCTCATAGCTAGATATAGTTCAAAGGAAGAACTGACCGAGGGCTGCAATTTGGAGGCTTATTCAGCAGAAGGTGAAGCCATGGAATCCGAGATATGTAGGATAGATGACAAGATTTACTTTATGGTAAGATCGCCCATAGTCCATAATGGAAAAGTTTTGGCCAATGACTCCCTTATATTTGACTTTACAAATCAGATACACAACTTATGTACTGCTACCGTAAAGCTAGGCTTGTTAGACCGAGATGAGTTTGATGACCTAGTCTCGGGGGGAAGGATATTAAGAGAAGAAGATAATATATATTCCTTTACAAATGAAGGCTATTATTATCAGGCAGTAGCTATTCAAAATGATTTCTACTACTATTCAAGGGTAAAGGAAGATTTATTATTTGCCCCCATTAAGCAGTTGGATACCCAGCTATTTGCAGCAGCTTTTGTTATTCTGCTGACATTCATCGCCATCATATACCTATATGTGGTGAGCTTTGCCAAAGGAGTCTTGATGAACTTAGAGGACAGTCACTATTCACTTAGTAGGGCAGTCAGGGAAGCCCAATACGATCCCTTGACCAGGATAGGCAGCAGAAGGTATGGAGAAAGATTGCTGATAGAGGCCTTTAGTGAGTTTAAGATAAGGGGAGTATCTCCGGCTATTATGATGTTCGATATAGACAATCTCAAGGATATAAACGATAGCTATGGACATTTTGCAGGGGATCAGGTACTCAAGCAAAAAGTAGATATGGTCAAGAAAAATATTAGAAAAGACGACAGCCTATTTCGCTGGGGCGGTGACGAGTTTATTGGAATTCTCAAGGACCTGGAGGAAAACTCTGTAAAACCATTTTCCAGAAAGATCCTGGAGGCCGTATCCGATGCAAAGGTGGATTTGGGTATGAAGGAAATAAGGGCAACCATTTCCATGGGAGTATCCTACTTCAGGGAAGGGGATTCAAGCTTCTTTGATGCACTTAATCGTGCAGATGAGGCCATGTATAAGTCAAAGTCTAAGGGGAAAAATGACATAGAAATCCTATAAAAAAATGCTACAAGCTTAGTTGTAGCATTTTTTTATATTAATCTTCTTTTTCATCGCTGGCTAGGGCATAGTAACACCTTTTGGGTGAATCGATAAGACCATCTTTTTTAAGGTTTTTTATGGCCTTATCCACATCCTTCTTATCTAATCCAGTTTGCTCAACTAGTTCACCACTTCTCATGGGTTTTCCTTCACTCTTCAAGGCTTCTAATACTTTTTCATTTAAATCCATTTAAATCATCCTCCTATATTATATATTTTACCTGTATCCTAGTATCTTGTCTATCTTTTCCACGAAAAGTCTACTATTCATGAATAGATAGGTAGTTATCTAGGGCAAGGGAAAAACTAGACAAAAAGATCTTTATGAGGTCAAAGTCAAAACTCTCATTGGCACCCTCGATAAATATGAAATTATTTACCCTGGAAGCACCTAAACTTTTAACTATAAAGCCCTTGCTAAGGGGCAGGATAATATCCCTGGCATCTCCTGAGCTTTGAATACTAGCATAGATCTCGTCGTAATTGGGCAACTTGTCTATATGCTCCCCTACATAGACCTCATATTTACCTGTGGCAGAGACTATTATGTGTTCATTATTTTGTTTCAGGGAGGCAAAGCCATTTGACGGTCTAGTATCTTTTTCCCTGATATAGACCATGGGATAATTGTCTTCCTGAAAGTTGGATAATTCCTCCAGTATACTTTTGAGAAAATCATCTAGGGAATTATGGGCAAACAATCTTGAAGAAGCTTCTAAGATTTTCTGCAGTCCCCTTCTATGTTTTTCTATGCTTGTCAGGTCCCTGTAGTTTCTGAGGGTAGTATATAGGGTAGTGTGCAATCTTCTCATGGTCAGTTCCGTTTTTAGCCTATAGTCATTAATGTCGTATTTTTTAATGACCTCGTCTTCGGGGGCCTCTCCAGGCTGTCCAGTCCTAAGAATTATGCGAATGAGCTTGTTTTTATCTTCATTGCGCAGGGTTTCTACTACCTTAAGGCCGCTGTGATTGCTTTCCATGACTACATCTAAAAACAATATTGCAATATCAGGATTTTCCCTGCAAACCCTTAGGGTTTCCTCGCCAGAATAGGCGTGGAGAATTTCAATACCCCTTCCTTCAAATTCGAAGTCCTTGAGCATAAGCCTAGAAACCTTGTGTACCTCCTCATCGTCATCGGCAACGAGCAGCTTATATGGAGGACCCTTCATAGGCCTATAGTCTTCCCTATCTTCCTTTAAAAAATCTAGTCCTGCCTGGTCTAAATCCCAGTCCTTCATTAATATCACCCTTTCATATCGATTTTGGCAATATAATAGTAAATACCGTTCCTATATCTAATTGACTGTCACAAGTGATACTAGCTCCTAGGCTACTGGTAATTGTATTATAGACAATACTTAAACCTAGGCCGCTCCCACCTTCATTCCTCCTAGTGGTGAAAAAAGGATCAAAGATATGCTTTAAATTCTCACTTGAGATGCCCCTTCCATTATCCTTAAATTTAATTACAATATCATCGCCCACTTCTTCAACATCTATGTCTATGACCAAGGTGCCCTTGGCCTTAAAAGCATGATTTAATGAGTTCATAATCAAGTTGGTAAATACGTGTGATATAGCACCCGGATAGGCAAATATATCCAGGTCCTCAGGGCAGTGGATATTGTATTGAAAATCCTTGTTCTTATATTCGTGCTTGAGGGTCAAAAATATGGACTCAATATATTCCCCAAGGAAAAACCTACTAGCTATGGAGGCTGACTGGTCCACAGAAACCTGCTTAAATGTGCTAATGAGTTCTGCGGCCCGAGTAAGGTTTACATCCATTATATCAAGACTTTCCCTGGTGTTTTCTAGGAAGTCAACAAAATCGACCTTGGTTAGTTTTTTCTCCCTGAGGGACCTTGTCAGCTTTTGGTTCTGTTCTCTCAGGTAGGAACATGCTGATACTGCAGTGCCCAGAGGCGTATTGATTTCATGAGATATACCTGCGACTAAACTACCCAAAGACGCTAATTTTTCCTTTTCCAAAAGTTCGATATAGGTTTTTTCAAGCTCGGCAGTCTTCTCAATGACCTTGGCCTCTAATAAATGTTCATTTGCCTTAACCAGAGAGAATGCCTGTTTTAGCTCCGAGGTCATATAGTTAAAGGCATGTACCAAATCGTAGGTTTCGCTAATATATAAACTGTCCTCGTCGACAGTGGCGGAAAAATCGCTGTTAGAGAGAGCCTTAGCCAAGTTTGTAACCTTGTTCACTGGTTTTATTATGATACTTAGAAGCCATAGGCCCAATACGATACTCAGGCTCACAGAGGCAAAGATCCCCATGAGCGATTGGTATTGCTGGTTTTTCACATCTGCCATTATATCCTCTTCGGGAATGACGATAACCGAGCGAAGGCCAAAATCATTGGTTTTATTCAACTCGCCAACATATCCATAGTATCCAGCCCTGTCCAAGTCAAATGTAAAGGTGTCATTTTGTATATGCTTATCTACTATCTGGCTTATACTGGCCGATATAATTGGATTATCCACATTAAGGGCCGTCAGGGGTGCATACCTAGGGCTATTGCCCTGTATAAGATAAAAGTGGCTTCCCTGACCTGAATGGGCCAAGATATTATTGTCCCTATCTATGATAAAGACAAGGCCCATGCCTATGGATTCGTCTTTTTTTAAAAAGTCGTTTATTATATTTAGGGATAGGTCAGATGTTACAATTCCAGCAAAATCCCCCTTGTGAAAGACCGGACTCATTACAGTGATTGTAAGGTCCATTATTTCATCGTAGTTCACATAGACATCGGACCACTGGGTTACAGGGTTTTCCCTTACTGGGGCATACCAGGGCCTGTCCTCAATAATATAGTCGTCAAAAACTGCATTTTCATTAGATTCCATAGTGTCAGAGGAGTAAATAATCAACTTGTCCTCCGTCCTCTTGTCCTTGAGCATTAAGTTAATTGTCCTATCGGGGTTAATCCTAAAGCCGACAAACCTTCCCTGCTGGTCGCCATATCCAATGGCACTAATTTGAGGGTGCCTATGCTTGGCATTTTCTATGATATAATGGGTATGCTTCTCTATAGAGCCTAGGTCCCCATCCAAATAAGAGTCATTAAGTACAATTTGATCTCTTAGGAGCCTATTAAAATTGGAGGCATCCTTTAAAAGTTCATTAAAATAATTTTCTGTGCGTTCAAATATAAGAGACAAGAGTTTTGCACTTTGCTTCCTTGCCATATTATTGTAGGAGGATTGACTATTTATGGCAATAATACCTATAACCATAAGATTCAATATAAAGATAATAGAAACCATGGCAGCTACAAGGGATATTCGCCTATGCTTCAAAAGATTCACCTCCGTACCCATAAAAGTTCCAGATATATATGAATGATATTATATCATAGTTGGAAATGAAATAAACACCTATTCGATAAAAAGAAAAAATATATTTAGAAGGGTTATTGACATATGTCATAAATGGAGTATAATAATAATTGAAAGGGACATATGTCATAAACTTTAGGAGGTGAAATTATGCCAAGAGGAGACGGTAGAGGCCCAATGGGTTATGGTCCAATGAGTGGAAGAGGCATGGGTTACTGTGCTAGAGCCTATGGTCCTGGCCCCAGAATGGGATTTGGCAGAGGACGAGGTTTTGGTCCAGGTTTTGGTCCAGGATACAATGCAGAACCATATTATTCAAGAACAGACAAGGAATTGTTGGAAGAGCAAAAAGAAATATTAAAAGATCAGTTAGAATATATTGAAAAGCAACTAGAAGATCTATAAAATAGAATATAAGTAAAAATAACCGGGGGACGCTCCGGTTATTTCTACTTATCCCTGTGCCACCGTGCCACCGGGGACGGTTCTCGCTGGCACAGGGGTGTGGATAAGTTTGGAAAAGATCAGGCTATGGAGGTGATAGAAGACATGCCCAGACCGATGAAATGGAGAAAGGTTTGCGGTTTGCCAGAAAGTAATAGATTTGGCCCTTTGGATCAGTCAGCAGAAGGAAAGAGACTTATAAATATGACCGTAGATGAATACGAGGCCATAAGACTAATAGATTTAGAGGGATTTACTCAGGAAGAGTGTGCAAAACAAATGGATATTGCCCGTACCACTGTCCAGGGCATTTACAAGGAAGCCAGGCGAAAGCTTGCCCAATCCCTAGTGGAATGCAAGGTACTCCATATAGAAGGTGGAGAATACAAGCTATGCGAGGGAATGGGTGAGGGATTTGGAAATGGCTGTGGGCCTGGATGCCATAGGCACAGACGAGGTATGAGATTTCACAAGAGGGGAAATCCATAGAAAAGATTATCAATTGAATGGAGGATATTTATGAAAATAGCAATGCCCGTAGGCAAAAAAGACATAGAAAGCAATGTAGGCACGTCCTTTGGAAGAAGCCCATATTTTTTAGTATACGACACAGAAAGTAAGGAAAGCGAATTTATTGAAAACAAGGCTGCAATGAGTTCAGGAGGGGCGGGAGTCAAGGCGGCACAAACAGTCATAGACTCGGATTCAACTGTACTCCTAACTCCACAGTGTGGAGAAAATGCTGCCAATACCCTGAAATCCGCCAGCGTAGAAATATACAAGACCACATTAAAATCCATAAGGGAAAATATAGATGCCTACATGGCAGGAGAACTTCAACCACTTTCTGAAATCCACGATGGATTTCACGACCACGGAGGGCATTAAGATGAAAATAGCAGTACTTAGCGGCAAGGGAGGCACGGGAAAGACCTTGGTTTCAGTAAACCTAGCTGCGGCAGCAGAAGACTCCATCTATATAGATTGTGATGTAGAGGAGCCCAATGGACATCTCTTCTTCAAGCCTAAGGATTTAGTGGAAGAGGACGTGACGGTAAAAATACCTGAGGTAGATAACCAACTCTGTAATGGCTGTAAAAAATGCGTCGAGTTTTGTAGATTCAATGCCCTGGCCTATGCCAAGGATAGGTTGATTGTATTTGACGATATTTGCCACTCCTGCGGCGGCTGCATGATGGTTTGCCCAGTCAAGGCCTTGACTGAGAAGGATAAGTCCATAGGAAAGGTACAAATGGGTAGGTCAGAAGATGTACAGGTGTATACTGGAATACTAAATACTGGGGAGCCCTCAGGTATTCCCATAATAGAAAGGCTTCTGGAAGAAAGCAAGGCAGGGGACGACAAAATTATTTTAATAGATAGTCCTCCGGGAAGTTCCTGCACTGTAATGGAAACTATCAGGGATGCAGACTACTGTATCTTGGTAGCAGAGCCTACAGTATTTGGAGTTCACAACCTCAACATGGTTTATGAGCTGGTGCAATTGTTTAAGAAACCCTTTGGAGTGGTACTAAATAAGTCCCTAGAAGGGGAAAATCCAGCAGAGGATTTTTGCCTGGAAAGGGGAATAAATATCCTAGGGAAAATACCCTTTGACAGCGAATTGGGTACCTTAAATTCAAATGCTGAAATTGTCGTCAGAAAAAGTGAAAAGTACAAGGAACTATTTACCGACCTGCTGGATAGGGTAAAAAAGGAGGTGCGTCATGAAACAACTACTAATTCTTAGTGGAAAGGGAGGCACAGGCAAGACTACCATAGCCAGTGCATTTATCAAACTTTCCGATGCTAGAGCCTATGCAGATTGTGATGTAGATGCACCAAACTTGCACCTCATAACAGATCAGGAGATAGAGGCGGAGAAAAGCGACTACTATGCCCTGCAAAAGGCAGAGATAAATCCAGACTTGTGTATAGACTGTGACCTATGCAAGCAAAGTTGTAGGTTTAATGCCATCTATGTAGATGACAGTTATAGGGTGGACCCCTTTGCGTGCGAAGGATGTGCTGTTTGTGAATTAGTGTGTCCAGTAGGGGCAATTACTATGGAGGATACAGTGGCAGGGGAGCTGGCCCTATATAAAAACAAGGGCAAGGTCTTTTCCACAGCCCACCTAAAAATGGGAGAGGGTACATCTGGACTCTTGGTCACAGAAGTGAAGAAACAAATGCACTCAGAAGCAAAGGACGCAGAGTTTGCCATCATAGATGGTTCACCGGGGATTGGCTGTCCTGTCATAGCTTCACTCAGCGGTGTTGATATGGTTCTAGTAGTGGCAGAGCCCTCCATATCGGGTATTAGCGACATGGAACGTATTATAAAGACGGCATCTAGATTTGGAACAAAAACTGCCGTCTGCGTCAACAAATACGACACCAATATTGAAAATACGAAAAAAATAGAGGAATACTGCAGGGAAAAGGGCCTGGCCCTAGTGGGGAAAATACCCTTTGATTCACAGGCAGTAAAGGCCATTAACATGGGCAAGACCATAGTAGATGTTGATTGTTCATCAGGCAGAGCTACAAGGGAGCTTTATGAAAAGACAAGGAAAATATTGTTAGAGGAACAAGAAGGACCTAGCCTGTAGAATATATTTAAATATTGAGGAGGTAATGATTATGGTCAAGATAGCTGTAGCAAGTGAAGGTCAAAATATAACAGAGCACTTTGGATATTGTGCCAACTTCAATATTTTTGATATTGAAGACAAGTCAATAGTAAGGGAAGAATCCATAGCAAACCCGGGCCATCAACCGGGTTATCTTCCAGTTTTCCTCAAGGACATGGGAGTAGAGGTCATCATGTCAGGCAGTATGGGCGGTAGTGCCATCAAGATATTTGAGGAAAATGGGATAGAAGTAATAGTAGGGGTATCTGGTGAAGCCCAGGCAGCAGTTACCGCATACTTAGAGGGAGATTTGGAGGGAAACAGCCAACCCTGTAAAGACGATCACCATCACGAGGACAACTAAATGTAACAGATAACACCTCTCTGAATAAAATGTAATAGTTTATATAATAGAGAGGTGTTTATATGCAAAGCCTAATATTAGCATTGTCACTATCTTTAGACGCCTTTGTAGTCAGTCTGGCCTATGGGACAAATAAGATAAAGATACCATTTATATCCCTAGTGATAATAAATGGTATTTGCTCTATATTCCTAGGTTCAGCCATCTTGTTTGGCTCTCAAATAAGAAAAATCCTTCCCCAATGCATCACATCTATATTGAGTTTTGTCATACTATTTGTCTTGGGGGTCTACTATTTATTGGAGAGCATAATCAAATCCTATCTAAGGGCAAAGCTAAGAAACAATGAAAAGGTTAAAATCAAGCTATTTGATTTTTGGTTTATAATAGATATCTATGTAGATGCTACAAAAGCGGACCTCAATGATTCCAAGATACTAGATTCAAGGGAGGCACTATATCTGGCCCTAGCCCTTTCCCTGGACTCATTGGCAGTAGGATTTGGAAGCAGTCTGGGAGGGATTAATTTTATTCAGGCCATTCTCCTATCCTTTCTAATAGGCATGGCCTTTGTCAGGATTGGCCTAGGGCTTGGAAAAAGGTTTGCACAGAAGACCAACATAGATTTGTCCTGGCTAATAGGTGTTCTCCTTATGGTCTTGGGGATATTAAAGTTGGTATAGGCAGATATTTGTCGAAATATGAGTAATTTACCTTGATTTTACAAATGAAATAATAGATAATATACTTAAGAAGCAGGGAGGGTAAGCTGATGAAATATAATTTTGATGAAATAGTAGATAGAAGACATACAGATAGCGTCAAATGGGGCCCCATGGAAGGAGACTACAATGTTGATGACATATTGCCAGTATGGATAGCTGACATGGATTTCAAGACCAGCCCTGAAATAATTGAAGCCCTGGGGAAAAGAGTTGAACACGGCGTTTTTGGATATAATTATGTAGAAGATACAGTATATGATGCCATTATTAATTGGGTCAAAGATAGGTATAATTGGGAGATTAAAAAGGAATGGATATTATTTACCCCTGGAGTCGTGGCAGGATTTAATCTGGGAATCAAGGTATTTACAGAGAAAAACGATCAAATTGTCATCCAGACTCCAGCCTATCCACCCTTTTATAGGGTAATTGACAACAATGAGAAGGACTTGGTGTCCAATCCCCTCATAATAAAAGATGGCAAGTATGCCATAGACTTTGACGATTTGGAGAAAAAACTAAGGACAGCCAAAACCTTGATGTTTTGCAGCCCTCACAATCCAGTGGGCAGGGTCTGGACTGAAGAGGAGCTGATGAAGCTTTCTAAGCTATGCGAAGAAAACGACGTTTCCATCATCTCCGATGAAATACATTGTGATCTCTTATTCCAGGGGCATAGGCACATAAATATAGCATCTCTTTCGGATTATATGAGGGACAACAGCATAACCCTAATAGCTCCAAGCAAGACCTTTAACATTGCTGGCCTATCCACATCAGTTGCAATCATTCCCAATGAAGAGATAAGGGACAAGTTTAGTCAAAGATTTGCAAAATCAGAATTGGGTCATAGCTCCCTATTTGGTGTAGTAGCCTTAGAGGCAGCTTATAATCATAGTAGGGACTGGCTTTCAGAAGTTTTAAAATATCTAGAGGCCAACATGGAGTTCGCCCTTGAATATATAGAGAAGAATATAAGGGGGATTAAGGTGATTAAGCCAGAGGGCACCCACCTGCTTTGGTTGGATTGCAGGGGACTTGGACTTGAGGCAGAAGAATTATTTAAGTTGATGATAGAAGAGGGAAAGGTATACCTAAACGATGGTTCCATGTTTGGGGAAGAGGGGCGTGGCTTTTTAAGACTTAATATAGGGACAGCAAGATCCGTAATAGAAGATGCTTTAAAGAGAATAGAATATGCAGTTAAACAAATAAAATAGATAGGTTGACCTATCTATTTTTTGCAATGCTCGCATATTCCACCTAGGAAAATCTGCACCTCTTTTATTTGGAAGCCCTCATATCCTTCCGGCAGCAATTGGATATTTTCATAGGGAATATCGTAAATATTGCCGCAAAGTTCGCATTTAAAATGCGAATGATCGTGAATAATGATTTCGTATCTCTTTTCGTTTTCATCTAGGTTCAAAGAAGTCACTAGATGGGCGTCAATAAAGAGATTTAAGGTATTATAGACTGTAGTCTTGGACAGGGTTGGTATTTCCTTAACTAGACTGTTGTAAATGGTATCCACCGTTGGGTGATTTCGTTTCATATAGAGGTATTTATATATTTGTAGTCTAGGGTAAGAGGGTTTTATTCCATGATTTAACAATTGCTCTGCAATCGCTTGTGAATCCATATTATCCTCACCTTTATATTATATTTCACTTTGAGCTAATTATATTAAGAAGAGCAGCTATTGTCAAGCTTATATGAAAGAAAAGTCATATAAAGTCATTTCTATTTTATCTTGACATTATATTATGATGTGGTATCATATATGTAATGAATACATGCTACAAAGAATAGGGGGGAGTAGATGGGCGAGAAGATTAAGGTTGGCTGTAACAGGCCAAAACTAACCAAGGTCCAACAAACCAAAGAAGAACAAGTAGAAGGTAGTATAATTGAAAAAGAGGAGGAACAAGTAATGATTAAAGTTGGCAAACCGGCACCATTATTTTCAGCACCAGCATTTCACAAGGGAGACTTTGTAAATGTAAATCTAGAGGATTACAAGGGAAAATGGGTATTATTATGTTTCTATCCAGGCGACTTCACCTTCGTCTGAGCCACGGAAGTATCAGCAGTTGCTGAAAAATTCCCAGAGCTACAAGAACTAGGTGTAGAGGTATTATCAGTGAGTGTGGACTCTGTTTTCGTTCATAAAATGTGGAATGACAATGAATTGTCCAAGATGATAGGTAAGGATATACCATTCCCCATGCTATCAGACCAAGATGGAAGTATAGGAAAACTATACGGAATCTATGACGAGGAAAGCGGAGTAGAGACTAGGGGCAGATTCATTATAGACCCAGATGGAGTAGTACAGGGATTTGAAGTTCTCACACCTCCAGTAGGCAGAAATGTTGAGGAGAGCATCAGACAAGTCAAGGCCTTCCAATTAGTTAGGGAAACAGAAGGAGCAGAGGTTACACCTTCAGGCTGGAAACCAGGTAAGACTACCCTAAAACCAGGACCACATCTAGTGGGGAACGTATGGAAAGAGTGGAAGGTAAGCGAGGCATTTGAAGACTAGCATATGATTAAAACCCGTATCTTATAGGTACGGGTTTTTTGTGTCCAGAACCATAAAAAAATATAGTAAATTTTAATAAATAGAATAAGTTGAAAACATTGGGGTATCATTATATTGTGAAAAGCAAGTGAATACTTGAAAGGAGGTGTTCTTCAATGACAAATTGGGAAGATGCCAGTTATTCTGAAATCATAGAAAATATTTTAAGGAACCACCACGCTTATTTAAAGAGGGAGCTGCCTGAAATAGAGAGACTAGGCTTCACACTTTACAAGGTCCATTTTTTTGACAGTGGGGAAGTTTTAGAGAGGGTACATAAGCTTTTTGGATGTTTAAAGACTACTTTGGAATCCCATATTATCAAAGAAGAAAGGTCATTATTTCACATGATAAGGGATTATGAAAAGGAACCCTCCATGGAATTATTGGACAGTATACTGGACGGGATCCAAAGTGCAGAGAGGGACAATTTAGAGTCTATGAACATACTGAAGGAGCTCAGGCAAGTAACCGATGGCTACAAGCTTCCGCCTACCAGTTGTCAGACCTATGAAACCACATATAAAAAGCTGAAGGAATTGGAATCTGGGCTACACAAACATATAGGCCTAGAGAATGATATTTTATTTGAAAGGTTGAGGAATGAAAAATAGGCTCATATTCTTGACAAAAAAATTTAAATATGGTACATTTTTCTTATTAGCACTCTATCCTATAGAGTGCTAATAAATTTGGAAAAAGGAAGGAAAGATATTATGGAGAAGAAAGAGTTTAAAGCGGAGTCTAAACGCCTGTTAGACCTGATGATCAATTCCATCTATACCCACAAGGAAATATTTTTGAGGGAGTTGATTTCTAACGGTTCTGATGCCATAGACAAGATCTACTATAAAGCCTTGACTGATGAGAATATAGACTTCAAAAAGGAAGATTATTATATAAAAATAGAAGTAGATAAGGAAAAAAGGCTTTTAAAGGTAATAGATACGGGCATAGGGATGACAAGGGAAGAGCTTGAAGATAACTTGGGAGTCATAGCCCAGTCAGGCTCCTTTGCCTTCAAGGAGGAGAACCAGCTAAAGGATGGATTCGATATAATCGGTCAATTTGGTGTAGGATTTTATTCAGCCTTTATGGTGGCCGACAAGGTTACGGTAATATCCAGGAGTCATGGAGACGACATGGCATATAAGTGGGAGTCCGAGGGGGCAGAAGGCTATACCATTGAGGCCTATGCAAAGGAGGAGCTGGGAACAGAAATAATACTAAAGATCAAGGAAAATACAGAGGAAGAAGACTATGACCAGTTTTTAGAAGAATATAGGTTAAAGTCCATAGTCAAGAGATACTCTGACTTCATTAGATACCCAATCAAGATGGATATAGAGAAGTCTAGGTTAAAGGAAGGTTCCACAGATGAATACGAGGACTATATAGAAGAAGAAACTGTAAATACCATGATTCCCATTTGGAGAAGAAATAAGAGCGAATTGACTGAAGAAGAATACGAAAACTTTTATTCGGAGAAGCATTTTGGCTTTGACAAGCCCCTAAAATCAATACACCTTAGCATAGAGGGGGCACTGAGGTACAATGCCATACTCTATATTCCCAGTAAAACGCCCTATGATTTCTATACAAAGGAATATGAAAAGGGCCTAGAGCTCTACTCATCAGGAGTGCTGATAATGGAAAAATCAGCAGACCTGCTGCCAGATTACTTTAGCTTTGTAAAGGGCGTAGTTGACTCAGAAGACCTGTCCCTCAATATATCTAGGGAAATGTTGCAGCACACAAGGCAGCTTCAATTAATAGCAAAGAAAATTGAAGACAAGATAAAGGGTGAATTGATGGGACTTCTGAAAAATGATAGGGAAAAGTACAAGTCATTTTTTGAAGAGTTTGGAAGGCAATTGAAGTTTGGAGTCTACAATGATTTTGGAATGCACAAGGAAGTATTGCAGGACCTCCTACTATTTTATTCCTCAAAGGAAAAGGACATGGTGACACTGGAAGAATACCTTGAGAGAATGGCCGAGGACCAAAAATATATCTACTATGCGGCAGGGGAATCCATCTCAAGAATAGATAAGCTACCCCAGACAGAGCTGGTAAAAGACAAGGGCTATGAGATTCTCTACCTGACAGATGACATCGACGAATTTGCCATAAAGGTCCTGATGCAGTATGGAGACAAGGAATTCAAGTCAGTATCCAGCGGCGATCTGGGCATAGAAACAGAGGAAAAGGAAGGAAAAGAGGAAATAGAAGAAAACAAGGATTTGTTTGAATATATGAAGGAGATATTAAAGGACAAGGTAGTGGATATACAGCCTTCAAAGAGATTAAAGATGCATCCAGTGTGTTTGTCAGCCAAGGGGGACTTGTCCATTGAGATGGAGAAGATACTAAGTCAGATGCCCGACGGCCAAGAGGTAAATGCAGAGAAGGTACTGGAAATAAATATCCACCATCATGTATTTGACAAACTAAAGGAATCCTATGAAAACGATAGGGAAAAGATAAGCTTATATACAAATCTACTATATAATCAGGCCCTACTAATAGAGGGACTGCCCATAGAAGATCCTGTCGAATTTACAAACAATATATGGGAGCTAATGTAAGGAGCCTTGGCTCCTTTTTTTCTAGGCCTTTGGTCCCTTAATGGGAATAATATATTAATTTATCTTAATTTGATTTTTCATATCTTCTTTGATATATTGGTATATGTAGTAGGGAGGGCCGTAAATACATACTATATATAGTGAACTACTTAAAAATCCACTATCCTTGGGATAGGGGATTTTTACACCAATACATAAAGAGGGGGATAAAATGTTAAACGTAGAAAAGCGAAATGGCGACATAGTCGTATTTGAAGAGGAGAAAATTGAAAATGCCGTAAAAAAGGCAATGGCAGAGTCGGAAATAGGCGTAGACGAGGAATTGGCAAAGGAAATCGCCAACAAGGCCTATATAGACCTCAAGGAACTAGAAGTCGTAAATATAGAAAAAATACAAGATTTTGTAGAAATAGAGCTGATGAAGACCAGGCCGGATGTGGCAAAACTCTACATCATTTATAGGGAGGAAAGAACCAGGCTTAGGGAACAAGGCTGGATTATGACGGACCTACAAAGGGATATTTACGAGAAGAAATACCGGTTCGACTACGAGAGTTTCGACAATTTCCTAGACAGGGTAAGTGGTGGCAACAACTCCATCAAAAAGGCCATAAAGGACAAGAAATTTATGCCTGCTGGACGGATACTAGCAGGTAGGGGCTTGGACAAGTTGGGAAGGAAGATTACCCTGTCCAACTGCTATGTCCTTCCAAAGGTAGAGGACAATATAGAGTCCATATTCGATACTGCCAAGCAGCTAGCTAGGACATATTCCTATGGCGGAGGAGTGGGACTTAGTATAAGCAAGCTAAGGCCAAAGGGCTCCAAGGTCAACAATGCCGCCGTGACAACAACGGGAGCTGTGTCCTTCATGGACCTTTTCTCCATGGTAACGGGCCTGATTGGCATGAGGGGGAGACGGGGGGCCTTGATGCTAAATATGGACATAAGCCATCCGGATATAGAGGACTTTATCGATGTAAAAAACGACCTAAAGAAGGTAAACTATGCAAATATATCTGTAAATATAGATGACGACTTTATAAGGGCTATACATGAGGACCTAGAATACAAGCTATATTTTAAGGTAGAGTCTACAGGTGAAGAAATGGAGAAGACAGTCAAGGCCAGGGAGCTCTTCAGGAAGATAGCTAAAAATAATTGGAATATGGCGGAGCCGGGAGTACTCTATACAGATCGTATAAATAGCTGGCACCTGATGAGTGAAGATGAGAACTTTGAATTTGCAGGGGTTAATCCATGTGCAGAGGAAACCCTGCCTGCCTTTGGAAGCTGCAACCTGTCCTCCATCAACCTATCAGAGTTTGTCAAGAATCCCTTTACCAAGTTTGCCTACTTTGAATACGAGAAATTTGGCCAAATGGTAAGGGAAGGGGTCATATATTTGAATGAAGTACTAGATGAAAATATGGAACTCCACCCCCTAGAGCAGCAAAGAGAAATGTCCAGGGAGCTTAGGCAAATAGGTTTGGGCATCATGGGATTGGCAGATATGTTTATTAAGATGGGGGTAAAATACGGAGATAAGGAATCCATATCCCTGATACACAAGATAGGCCATACCATGGTGAATGAGGCCTTGAGGCAATCGGCCCTATTGGCAGCAGAAAATGGACCATTCCCAAGATACAAGAGGGAAGGGATAATGAAGTCCCCATTTTTGCTATCCAATGTAAATGAGGAAGTAATGGCATTGATAGAGGAGCATGGTCTGAGAAATAGCCAACTGCTCACCATACCCCCAACGGGAAGCATATCGACATTAATAGGCTGTAGCAATGGGGTAGAACCCATATTTCAAATATCCTATACCAGAAAGTCAGAGTCCCTACACCATATAGATACTTACTACAAGGTATTTACTCCAATTGTAAAGGAGTATATGGATATGAACAATCTATCCAGGGAAGAGGATTTACCTGATTTCTTCATCACCACATCTAATCTAAACTACAAGGATAGGATAGATGTACAGTCGGCCTGGCAGCAGTATATAGATGCCAGCATATCGTCCACAGTCAATGTGCCCAACGAATTTACAGTAGAAGAGGTAGAGGATCTCTACCTATATGCCTGGGAAAAAGGTATAAAGGGGGTCACCATATATAGGGACGGCTGTGCAAGAGCAGGAATCTTGATTACAGACAAATCACAGGAAACTAGGATTGAAAAAATAGATAGGTTAAAGAATGAAATCAATGAACTGGCAGCGGAACAAATAAAAGAAGATCCTGAAAACTGCCCAATGTGCGGAGGCAGGTTAATTCACAGCGGAGGATGCTCCGAATGTCAAGATTGTGGATATAGTCCATGTTCTTTTTAAGATAATTAGGATATAATCTTTATAGAGGAGATGGTTTTATGCAGTCAAGAAATTTAAAGTCGAGGATTATACTTTTGGGCCTAGCAGTGATTATGCTATTATCAGCCATGGCTTGCTCCAAAACAGAGGACACTCCCCATAAGGATGAAAAAATTACAATCAAGGATCAATTGGGAAGGGAAGTAACACTGGATAAGGAAGCTGAAAGAATAGTAAGTGGCTACTATATATCAACATCAATGCTCATAGCCCTTGGACTAAAGGATAGAGTAGTGGGCGTGGAAGCCAATGCCAATACTAGGCCAATCTATGCCATGGCAGCAGCAGAGTTTTTAGACCTGCCCAATGTAGGCACTGCCAAAGACTTTAACCTAGAGGGGACCTTGGCCCTTGAGCCAGACCTAGTTATAGTTCCAGTCAGGTTAAAGGATACCATAAGTACTTTAGAGGATATGGGAATAAAGGTTATTGCCATAGATCCAGAAGATATGGATTTACTCAAAGAAAGTTTACAAATTATCGGCAAGGCCACTGGGACCGAAGACAGGGCAGAAAAATTAATATCCTACTATGACGAGAAGACTCAAAAGATAAAAGAAATAGCCAAGAACAATGAAGAAAGTAAGAAAAGAATTTATTTCGGAGGCAACAGCGACTTTTTATCTACAGCTACTAAGAGAATGTATCAAAACTATATGATTGAAACAGCAGGCGGCGAAAATGTGGCAGATATAGACGATAATTATTGGGCTATAATCTCCTATGAGCAGCTTATTTCCTACAATCCAGATATGATTGTAATAGCTCCAGGGGCCAAGTATTCAAAGGAGGATATACTTGAGGACTATAAATTGTCGGGTATCGATGCCATAAAGAACAAGCAGGTATATGCCATGCCCAGCAATATAGAGTTATGGGATTCCCCCATACCATCTAGTATATTGGGCACCATGTGGCTAAATAGTATCCTACACGAAGACGAGTACAGCTATGAAGAATTTCTAGATGACCTAGTGGAGTTTTATCAGGAATTCTACGAGATAAGCATAGAAAAAGAGAAGATAAGTAAGTAATGAAAGCCAAAAAGGAGCTTTATCAATACACAACAGCCGCCATCTTGCTTATAATAGCCTTTGTCCTGTCAATATCCGTTGGAAGATACCATATCTCCCTAGGGGATATAATTAGGATTGTCACAGGACAGAGGGTAGATGATTTGACAAAAATGGTATTCTTCCACCTCAGACTTTCAAGGACCATTATGGTGGTTTTGGCAGGCATGGGTCTGAGTATATCTGGAAGCATATACCAGAATATATTTAAAAATCCCCTGGCTACACCTGATATAATGGGAGTGTCATCAGGTGCAAATCTAGGGGCAGCAATTGCCATAATATTTTTATCCGGCAGCATATATGCCATAAGCATAAGCGCATTTCTTGGAGGGTTAATAGCAGTATTCACTGCTATTGCCCTCACAAATATGTCAAGGGACAGGGGTATATCCACCATAGTACTGGCCGGGATTATCATCGGCTCTATAACCCAAGGTGCCATAATGCTACTCAAGTTTTTTGCAGATCCGGAAAGGCAGCTTGCCGCCATAGAATTTTGGTCCATGGGGACATTTGCAGGGGTCACATCTGACAAGCTCATATCTATCCTGCCCTTTTTTGCCCTGGGCCTAATTATTTTATTCCTCTTGAGATGGCAGATAAATCTCTTATCTCTTAGCGACGAGGAGGGGAGGAGCCTGGGACTAAATGTGAAAAGGGTAAGACTCCTAGTCATAATAGCTGCCACCTTGGTAGTAGCCAGCATAGTCAGCATTACAGGCCTCATATCTTTTGTAGGGCTCATAGCAGCCCATATGGGAAGAATAATCAGGAAAAAAAATGATTTCAGCACAGCTATCTTTTCAGGAATACTTGGAGCCATCATACTTATAATCGCCGATTGCTTGGCAAGGAGCATCTCTAGCAGTGAAATCCCCATCAGCATACTGACAACCTTCATAGGTGCGCCATATTTGGCCTATTTGATGAGCAGATATAGATAGGAGGAATATATGGAATTGTTAAAGGTAGAGGAAATAAATGCAGGCTATGGCAGGGAATTAGTTTTGAAAGACATAGACTTTTCCATGGAAAGCGGAAGTTTATTGGGCCTTCTGGGCCTGAATGGAGCTGGAAAGACCACTCTTTTGAGGGTAATTGGAGGTCTATTAAATCCCCTGAGGGGGCAGGTCCTTGTCCATGGCAAGGACATATTTACATACAGGGAAAAAGAAAGAGCCAAGCATATTAGCTTTATGCCCCAAAGGCATAGCATAGTCTATGACACCGAGGTCATAGACATTGTACTCATGGGTATAAATCCTTATTTGGGTATATTTGACAGCCCCTCCAAGGAAGATAGGGAAAAAGCCTATGAGGCATTAAAATATGTAGGCATGGAAGATAAGCACCTATCAAATTTTCTGCACCTCAGCGAAGGGCAGAGGCAATTGGTAATCGTTGCCCGTGCCCTTCTTCAAAATTCAGAAATTATGTTGTTTGATGAACCCAATAGTACACTAGATTTTAATAATAGTCATATGGTATTATCAAAGATAAGGGAAATAATTAAGAGTAGGGGAAAATCTGGAATTATCACCCTCCACGACCCAAATATGGTACTGAACTACTGCGATAGTATAATATTGTTAAAGGATGGAGAAGTATTTGGACACTTTCAGGTGGAGGACATAGACAGAGCCTTTGTCCAAGATGTATTTAGTAAGATTTACGATGACATAGAAACCATTGAGTATAAAAAACAATTTTTCATATTGAGAAAATCCTAGGAGGCAGAAAAATGAAGAGAAAAGCCCTCATATTTATACTGGTTGCCCTGATCCTGTTTACATCCTCTGAGATATTTACCGAAGACAGCCAAGAGATAATGGAAATAAAGGAAAAGCTAGTCAATATAAGTGAAGAGGAAAAGGAGATACTAAAGAAGCTCTTTGTCCAGGTCCAGGAAATAGAGGAAATGGAAAGGGAAAGCAAGAGAATAGACAGTGAAATAGGGGATATATCCAGGGGCATAGAAAGCCTGGACCTTAGGATAAGGGAGCAGGAGAAAGAATATGAAAAAAACCTGGATGCCTTGGAAGCAGTGCTGAAGACATATCAAAGAATGGGCCCTGGCTCCTATCTTGAAATAATTTTGAGCTCAGATAGTTTGACCTCCCTGATAAGGCGGATAAATATATTGAAGGATTTGACTAAAAATACAGAAGGTCTACTGGGAAACATAGAGGAGAAAAAGAGGGAATTAAGTGAAGAGAAACTTAAACTCGATGAAAGCAAAAGACTATTGGGAGATAAGCAGGCAGAACTGGAAGAAAATATAGCTAGAAAACAAGTAATCGTAAAAAACCAGGAGGACTATCTTGCCTCCCTCCTAAGCCATAGGGAGCTTTACTTAGAGAGATTGGAATATATATCCATCATGATGGCGGAGCTTAAAAAGCTAATTGGAGAATTCACCCAGGGCTTTACAAAGATAATTGAAGAGGGAAACTTTCCCAGCAGTGGAATAAAGCAGAACCTGACCCTGAGGGGAATTAAGGCTACAATAGAAGAAGAAGTCTTTAACGATATAATAAATAGTTATGAATGGATTCCCAAGATGGAAATAAGGTTTAGGGATGGGCAAATAGAGTTAAATGCCCCGGATAAGGGATTATTTTTAACTGGAAACTTTAGCATCGAAGAGGGACAGCTACTGAAGTTTCTGGCAGAAAGCGGAAGTTTCCTGGACATGCCTCTAGAGGCTGGAACCCTAAGTGAATTATTTGAGGCCGGAGATTTCCTACTAGATTTTGAACCTATCATTGGAAGCAACATAATAAAAACTGTGGAAGCTAGAGAGGGATATTTGGAAATTTTAGTAGCCATAAAACTATTTTGACGGGGTGATTTAGGTGATTGAAGCAAAAAACATTTCGCTGATATATGGAGATGGTACCAGGGCATTAAAAGATGTAAACTTGACAATAGAAATGGGGGAATTAGCCTATATCATCGGCCCCAGTGGCTCAGGCAAGACAAGCCTCCTAAAGCTATTTATGGGCATGGAATATCCTACAGAGGGACAATTAAAGGTCCTGGGCCTAGCCATGAAAAAAGAAGAGGAAGCAAATATAAGAAGGCTAAGG
This sequence comes from Tissierellaceae bacterium, assembly GCA_041655755.1. Classification (GTDB taxonomy): domain Bacteria; phylum Bacillota; class Clostridia; order Tissierellales; family Tissierellaceae; genus JAAYFT01. The sequence goes on along the minus strand of JBBAEY010000001.1, from coordinate 1,179 downwards.
AGGCTGGTAGGACCTGTATTTCAGGAATTCAAGTTAATAAAGGGGAGGACAGCCTTAGAAAATGTCATACTAGGACTCAGATTTCTAGATATACCCTCAAGGGCCATTAAGGAGGAGGCAAAAAACTCCCTGGAGAAGGTGGGGCTGGGCCACAAGATAGATACCCTAGTAGAACACCTTTCCTATGGAGAGACCCAAAGGGTAGCCATAGCCAGAGCCGTAGCGCGGAAGCCAGTCCTTATACTAGCAGATGAGCCAACGGGCAACCTAGACATGGACAATGCCATGAAGATAATGAAACTACTGGCCTCATTTAGAAGTGAGGATACAGCAGTAGTCATTACAACCCATGCCACCCACCTACTGGAGGAAATAGAAGAAGGAAAACTTATAAGGGTGGACAAGGGCAGTGTAGGAGTGGAAAGCAGAGGTGGAGTTCAGTGAAAAACCTAGGATATTTTTTCAAGGAAGCCAAGACCATATTTCGGATAGATTTCCTCTCCAATCTCCTGTCCATATTTAGTATAGGGCTCATATTTTTCATCCTATCTTCCATAGTATCAGCCTGGTGGATAAGCCAGGACCTAGTGGATATGCTGAAAAAAGAGGCTGAAATAAATATTTATTTTGATGAAAAGATGACAGATAGTGAAATAAACAACCTAATAGAGGGAATTAGAATGATCAGGGAGGTAGGCCAGGTAAAGCTAGTAGATAAGGAAGAGTCCCATGACAGAATGGTAGATATATTGGGCAAGGAGGCCAAGGTATTGGAACTATTTGACTCCAACCCCTTTCAGGCCTTTATCGAGGTAAAAATCAATATGGAAAAGTTAGACAGTATCTTGGAAAAGCTAGAGCTGTTTAAAGATATAGATTACATAAGGGATAATAGGGATATAATAGATAAGCTTCAGAGCCTAATAGGCCTGCTCACCCTAGTTGGCATATTGGTGGTTACAGCGACGGGAATATCCACTCTAGTTGTCATATCCCATATTATTAGGCAGGGAATATACAATAACAGGGAGCAAATCAATACCCTAAGGCTCCTAGGAGCACCAGATAGCTTTATAGGATTTCCATTCCTATTAGAAGGATTATTTTTGACTATGGCAGGTGGACTAATGGCCCTTGGGCTGGTATACTTAACTATTAGAATGGGATACGGCCAAATAT